>WRGT01000045.1 GCA_009787025.1 Spirochaetota bacterium | reverse complement strand
AATTATACGAATTAACACGAATATTTCGATAAAATTTAGGTCTTTATACGTGAAATCCGTGGACTATTTTCCTTAAGTTTATGATGTTGGGTCAGAGCATACCCGTTATTTTCTAAATATGAAATTATTTTATATATAATAGATTTTTTTTTATTTTAGGTCATATTTCATCGTTATTTATTTTAAGGATAAATGTCAGGATTTTATTCAAGCAAAGATAATATATTTATTATATATAGTAGATATTTATTATAACTTTTAGTTCATAAATGAATAAAAAAGATAAACTCAGCAAAAAATTTAGTAAATTTCTTGACAAAAGTATCGATTATATACTATACATTAGTATAGTATATAAATAATTAAGATTAATCAATATTTAATTGCAATAATCGGTAAACAATCATAACAGGAATCGATTATTGTAAAATAGTGATATTTGCTTTTAAGATTATAATATATTAATTTAAACAATCCATCGATTAAGAGGTAAAAATGAGCGCTCAAAAAGAACTAAATGCAAAAAATCAAGCCTTAGATGCTGCAATGCTGCAAATTGAAAAACAGTTTGGCAAAGGATCAATTATGAGGCTTGGGGATAATCCTGTAAAAACACAGACTCTTGCAATATCTACAGGATCGCTTGAATTGGATATAGCGCTTGGCGTGGGCGGTGTTCCAAGGGGACGTGTAGTTGAAATATACGGACCGGAGTCGTCGGGCAAAACAACAATGACTCTGCATATTATTGCAGAGGCGCAAAAACTCGGAGGATCTGTTGCATTTATTGATGCCGAACATGCTCTTGATCCGACATATGCTGCAAAACTTGGCGTAAAAACAGAAGAACTGTTAGTATCACAGCCTGATACGGGAGAAGAGGCTCTTGAAATAGTTGAAGCTCTTGTGCGCTCCGGAGCGCTTGATGTAATTGTAATAGACTCCGTTGCCGCCCTTGTACCAAAGGCTGAGATTGACGGAGACATGGGTGACGCCCACATGGGTCTTCAGGCAAGGCTTATGAGTCAGGCTCTAAGAAAGCTCACGGCTATTATTGCCAAATCAAATACCTGCGTAATTTTTATAAATCAGATACGAATGAAGATTGGCGTAATGTTCGGATCTCCCGAAACAACAACAGGCGGTAATGCCCTTAAATTTTATTCATCGGTCAGACTTGATATTCGAAGAATTGAAACTCTGAAGAACGGCGATGATTCAATAGGGAGCAGGGTAAGGGTTAAGGTGGTAAAGAATAAGGTTGCGCCGCCGTTTAAACAGGCAGAGTTTGACATAATGTATGATACTGGAATTTCACGTGAAGGCGGCATTTTGGATCTTGCCGTAAAATATAATATAATCAATAAATCAGGCACATGGTATTCCTATGGAGAGGAGCGTATAGGTCAGGGTAGAGAAAATGTGCGAAAATATCTCGTTGATAATCCGACTATATGTAAAGATATTGAAATGAAAATTAAAAAGGAAGTTGGTCTATCGGATACGCCTGTTGCCGAAAACAGCGCAGATACGCCAAAACAGACCTCTAAAGCGAATGATGCTAAGGGAGCGTCTTTGACAGGGAGTGATGGCGGACAATAGATAAAAAAGGGGTGTTAATGAATCGCCCGGTACGATTAAAAACCGAAGATGACATTAAACGTATAAAAGAAAGCGGTTTAATAATATATCATTTATTTAAGAAAATAGAGTCTATGGATTTTGACGGCGTTTCTACATGGGAGCTTGATACGTTCATTGACGATTATATCTTAAAAAACAGAGCCAGACCTGCTTTTAAGACAGTACGGGGTTACTCTTTTGCTTCATGTATATCTATTAATAATGTTGCAACTCACGGCGTTCCGAATAAAAAGAAGAAGATAAGACCGGGTGATATAGTAAAGATTGATACGGGCACAGTAATGAACGGTTATTTTGCGGATTCCTGTTCAACTTTTAAAATAGGTACTGTTTCTGAGAGCGCCCATAAACTTGTAAATGCGGCATATCTTGCGCTTTTGAAAGGAATTGAAGAGATATACCCAAATAAGAATATAGGCGACATTGGCTATGCAGTAGAGAATTGTGTTAATGATTTTGGATACAGGGTCATAAAGAATTTTACAGGTCATGGAATAGGTTTTGCGCTTCACGAGGCGCCTGTTGTCCCTCATTATGGGACAAAGAAGCAGGGCGTAGTTCTTCAGGAAGGCATGGTCATAACAGTTGAGCCTGTTGTAACCGACGGATCGGATAAATTGATTATACAAGATG
Source organism: Spirochaetota bacterium (assembly GCA_009787025.1). Lineage (GTDB taxonomy): Bacteria > Spirochaetota > UBA4802 > UBA4802 > UBA5550 > WRGT01. Next base: position 20,341 of record WRGT01000045.1, on the reverse strand, counting down.
ACGGCTGGACTTCAATAACTAATAACGGCAAATTATCTGCGCAGTTTGAACACACCGTAGCGGTTACAAGCAGCGGAGCTTTGATTCTTACCTCGGAATAACGGGTTTTCCAAACAAAAATTTTTTTTTCTTCCGACCTGTAACTCCGTCCTGCTGAAGTGAAACTTAGTGATGAATCTTTTATTATTTTTATTGACTATGAGTTATATATTGTAGTTTATATAATTGAAATTACAGGAAATATTATGAAAAACAGCAAATTGCGTGATATACAATCGGAATTAGACCACAGAAAACTCCCTATTAACAAAGTCGGAGTAAAGGATATAAGATACCCTGTTACGGTCCTCGACAGAGATGAAGGGAGCCAGCATACGGTTGCTAAAGTGAATATGTATGTCAGCCTTCCCCATCAATTCAGAGGGACGCATATGAGCAGATTTATTGAAATCCTCAACCGCTATAGAAAAGGCATATCAACAAAGAATGTAAAAGAGATACTCAATGAGATGAAGATACAGCTCGATTCTGAGACGGCTCATTTTGAAATAGAATTTCCATTCTTTGTCACCAAAGCTGCGCCAATATCCGCTGAGAAGGCAAAGATGGAATATACGTGCAGACTTGTTGCTGATTCTAATGTAGATTACTATATGCTTGAGGTTAAGGTGCCGGTTCTGTCGCTCTGCCCTTGTTCAAAAGAGATAAGTTCTTATGGTGCGCATAATCAAAGGTCTATAATTACAGTACAGATAGAGGCTAAGGAGAAAATCTGGATAGAGGATATTATAGAGATAGCGGAAAGTTCGGCAAGCTCGGATATTTATTCAATTTTAAAACGCGAAGATGAAAAATATATAACAGAGAAGTCATATCAAAATCCTGTTTTTGTTGAGGATATTGTAAGGAATGTAGCCGAGAGATTAATGAAGACAAAGGGTATATTATGGTTTTCTGCCGAATCTGAGAATATGGAATCCATTCATAATCATTCTGCATATGCGCAGATATATATGAATGTAGAGAGAGGTTAGGGCGGGAGCTTTTAATTAATTATATTTCCATTTAAATTTATCTGATCTTCATAAAAATCAATTTCAGAGCCCTCAAATGATATATCTTTAAACGGATTTATTGCTATTCCAAGCTCCTTAGCGGAATTTAGATAAAAATTAATAACAGCCTTTATACGTCTTAATGCCTCCTCTCTGTTTGAGCCATAGCAATTTATGTCAAGTTCAGGGCAGTTTGCAATATATTCCGACCCGTTATCTATCAATTTGACTGAAATATCCATTATTTAACCTCTGACTTAAGGAGTAATTACTTTTAGATTATCGTCAGTAGAACATTTTGCCATTAGATTAGTAATTAAATTCTTCTGAAAATTAAAATTTTAAAAATTATAAATAATAGCTTGCAAAAAGACCTTTAGTACAGAATTATCCTTAAAGTACCTCTTATTTGTTAATTTTAAGTAATATAATTTGAAAAATTTTTGATAAATATAAAAATTCTTGATTAAATATAGCTAAAATATTTATTATGCAGGTATAATTCAGAGGTATAATTCATATTGAAAAGGAATAATTCCGGCAGGGTTATTTTAGCACATATAACAATTGGTCTGCAGCTTGCCATTACAATATTGCTTTTTGTTTATGGCGGTTATAGACTTGATCTATATTATGAAAAGTCGCCTATATTTTTGCTCATAGGGACTGCGCTTGGTATGTGTCTGGGATTTTATCATTTAATGAAAGAACTCAACAACGAAAATGATAAGTCAAATATAGATCAAGAGGAAGAAAAAAAGAGAATTAAATGGAATTAGAGTGAATTGTTCCATTTTAGAGTCGCAATGAATTTTTTTTGTTGAATTTTATTAAAATTAAATAAAAAAAATATTAAAAAAATAAAAAAAGAGATTTACAAAAAAATACTGTTGTTAAATAGTCTTACAAAGCGATATTAATTTAAAATAAAAATTTAAATATAATATCAATATAAATAAAAGCCGGTTAATAATCCTCAAGGGATTTTTTAAGAATTTTAATAATTAAGCAAATAATGGATATTATTGCTGTTTTGTAGTGTCTTATACATAAATAATATATAATCAAAATGAGGTTGAATCATTATGGTTCGTTTGTATCAATTTATAAATTCTCTGGTCACTTCTGCGGGGAGTACTGTTTGTGGTGAAGATTCAATGTATGAGGTTGTAGTTGGTCACGTAACTGATAGTCCTTTTATTTACCAAATTGAACCGCATGGACTTTGGGCTAATATCGGGAATTGGATCTTTAAATTAAATACTTTGCTTGGATTTCAAATACCTAAAGAGCAAGCGGTTAAATGTCTTCACGGACATCCTTATTCTGTAATAGAGTCTGATCCGGTTCTATTCTTAGGCATGGCCGATCTTAGAATAACCAAATGGGTTTTAATGTTATGGTTAGCTCTTATTATATGCGCTTTAATTTTTATACCATTAGCAAGAAAGATAAAGAAAGCTCCTATGGGCTCAAAGTCAAAATGGGTCAATATGTGGGAGGCATTAATAGGATTTGTTCATGATGATATAGTAGATCCGAATTTTGAACACGGACACGCTAAAAAAGCAATGCCGTATTTTTTAAGCGTATTTTTCTTTATATTTATTGCAAACTATATGGGGCAGATTCCGGGTATGGCTACTGCAACTGGTAATCTTGCGGTTACCGGCGGATTGGCATGTTTCACTTTATTAGGAATGATTGTAATAGGTGTCGTTATGCAGGGTCCTCTATGGATAATTACAGGTATTGTTCCCCACGGTATTCCGATCTTTCTCTTTCCATTGCTTTGGGCAATTGAATTGTTAGGTCTGTTGATTAAGCCCTTTGCTCTCACTATACGACTTTTTGCAAATATGACGGCAGGGCACATTGTAGTTATAATATTTATTTATTTAGTAATGTTGTTTCAAAACCATTTAGTTGGTATTGGCTCAGTAGCATTGTCATTGGTAATTTATCTGTTAGAGTTATTGGTATGTTTTATTCAGGCATATATTTTTACGACTCTATCGGCAATGTTTATTGGAGCGTCTGTACATGCTCATTAAACCTGTTAGAAACAGGGAGATATAAAATTTGTAATTAAAATTAACACAAAATTTTCAGGAGGAATTTAATGGAAGGTTATTTAGGATTGTCTTATTTAGCAGCTGGTTTAGGAGCTGGACTTGTAGTTATCGGTGCTGCCCTTGGTATAGGTAGATTGGCAACTGGTGCTCTTGAAGGGATGGCTCGTCAGCCTGAAGTGAGTGGTGACCTTAGAACTGCTATGATTATTGCAGCTGCTCTTATCGAAGGTTTCACATTCTTTGCTCTTGTTGTTACTTTCGTGCTTGCTACACAAGCTCCAAAAGAAGCACCGGCAACAAAACCTGCTCAGACTCAAGGCGAATAGTTGGGATTTGAGATATGGATGCCTTAAAGGAAGGTTTACTGAGGGTTGAGCCAGGATTATTTCTTTGGACAGTAATAACATTCTTGGTATTGGTACTGATCCTCTGGAAAGCAGCCTGGAAGCCTATTGTTGAAGCGCTTGATGCTAGAGCAGAAAGAGTGCGCGGCGATATTGAAAGTGCTGATAAAGCTAGGCAAGAAGCAGAAAAGCTTTTGGCTCAACATAAGTCATTGATGGATAATGCAAAGAGCGAAGCTGCTAAGATTGTTGAAGATAGTAGAGCAGAAGCAGAAAAGATGCGAAATGAGATTATTGAGAAAGCAAGTGCTGATGCAAAAGATTTATCAGAAAGAACAAAGAAAGAGATAACTTTGGCAAAAGATAAAGCGCTTTCTGATATCAAAGCAGAAATTGTTATACTTTCAACAGAGATAGCTGCAAAAATAATTAATAAAAACCTTAATCCAAATGATCAAAAAGCTCTTGTAGAAGAGACTCTTAATAAAGTCGGAACAGTTCAGTAATCTGAACTGTTCCGATTAAAAAAAGGAAGAGAAAGGTAATTAACGTGGCAGTAAATGATGTAGCTAGGGTATATGCTAATTCAATATTTGACATAGCAAAAGAAAAAAATGTTCTTCCACAGATTGAAGAAGAATTGGGAGTTGTTTCCGCCATTTTAAATGAGGAAGATGACTTTAGAGATTATTTAAATGCTCCCGGAATTAATAATGATTCCAAGAAGGGGTTTATCGATAAAGTTTTTGCCGGGAAACTTTCTGAATATACTGTTAACTTATTGAAATTGTTAATTGATAATGATCGGCAGTCAGTGATAAGTGAAATCTACAATGCTTATGTAGAATTTAATGATGTGGCTAATAATAGACAGAGAATCACGGTAATAACTCAATCTAGTCTTGACAATGTCTTACTGAATAAAATAAAAGCTGATGTCGGATCTAAACTTGGAAAAGAGATTATCATTACAGAAAAGGTGGAAGAAGCGATATTAGGCGGAATTATTATAAAAATTGGTGACATAGTTATAGACGGATCTTTAGCAAAAGGATTAAAAAATATAAGAAGTAATCTATTAAATAGTAAAGTCAGGAGTGAGATGGCTTATGAAGATTAAGACTGAGGAAATTAAGTCAATTATAAAGAAAGAGATTGAGACTTATAAGTCCGAACTCGATGTAAGTGAAGTTGGAACTGTTATTCAGGTTGGGGATGGTATTGCAAGAATTCATGGGCTTAGTAATGCAATGTCAGGTGAAATGCTTGAATTTGAAAATGGCGTACAAGGTATGGTTCTTAATCTTGAAGAGGATACCATCGGTTGCGCTATTTTAGGTGATTATTTGGAAATTCAGGAAGGAGATTCCGTTAAAAGGCTTAATCGAGTTCTTGCTGTTCCCGTAGGAGAAGAACTGTTAGGAAGAGTTGTAACTCCTCTTGGCGAGCCTTTGGACGGCAAGGGTCCGATCAATATTACAAAATATAGACCTTTGGAATTTGTAGCTCCGGGTATAGCAGACAGACAATCTGTTTTTGAGCCAATGCAGACAGGTATAAAGTCAATAGACTCAATGACCCCAATAGGAAGAGGTCAAAGGGAACTTATAATTGGTGACAGGAAAACCGGTAAAACGGCAATAGCAGTTGATACAATTATTAATCAGAAGGGTAATGGTGTAATCTGCGTTTATGTGGCAATTGGTCAAAAAGGATCAACGGTTGCATCGGTTGTTGAGAAATTGCAGGCTTTCGGCGCAATGGAATATACAATCGTTGTTGCTGCAAATGCTTCCGACCCTGCACCGTCTCAGTATATAGCGCCTTATGCAGGCTGCGCTATGGCTGAATATTTTATGTATGATAAAAAAGGTCATACTTTATGTATTTATGATGACCTTTCTAAACAAGCAAACGCATATAGAGAGCTTTCATTGCTTTTAAGAAGACCTCCTGGAAGGGAAGCTTATCCCGGTGATATTTTTTATTGCCACTCCAGACTTCTTGAAAGAGCAGCAAAGTTGTCTGACGATATGGGAGGCGGAAGTTTAACAGCTCTGCCGATAATTGAGACACAAGCTGGTGAGGTTTCTGCATATATTCCGACTAATGTAATTTCAATTACAGATGGTCAGATATATCTTCTGCCAAACCTTTTTGCATCAGGTGTAAGACCTGCTGTTGATGTAGGTATATCAGTTTCCCGAGTTGGCGGCGCAGCGCAGATTAAAGCAATGAAGAAATATGCCGGTTCATTAAGGTTAGACCTTGCTCAATTCCGTGAACTTGAGGCTTTTGCTCAAATGGGTACTGAACTTGATCCGGCTACACAAAAGCAGATAGATCGCGGTGTTAGACTTGTAGAGATACTCAAACAGGGTCAATATGAGCCTATGGATGTTGCTGAACAGGTTTCTATTATTTATGCAGGAACTCAAGGTCTTGTTGATAAAGTTCCGGTAGATAAGATTAAAGATTTTGAAGAAAAATTTATTAAGCATCTTAGAAGTTCACACAGCAATATAATAAAAGAGATACACGAAACTAAAGAGATTAAAGATGCTGATGCAATGAGTAAAATAGTGGCTGAGTTTGTTGATAAGTATCTCGATTCAATAAAATAAAAATTTGAGGATTGAATTGTGGCTAATCAAAGAGATATAAAAAGAAGAATTAAGTCTGTCGGTAATACTAAAAAGATTACCAGTACGATGGAGATGGTTGCTACTTCAAAAATGAAGAAAGTCCAGGACCGTTTAAATCAGTCAAAACCTTATGAAATTAAGGTAAATGAGATTATTAAAAATCTTACGGCTGCAGGATTTTCGTCTTTTCAACATCCTCTTTTCAGGGAAGTCGCTCAACCAAACAGATGTCTCATATTACAGATCACAGGTAATAGGGGACTCTGTGGGAGTTATAATACAAGGGTTCTTGATAAGACTCTTGAATTGAAAGAACAACTTGAAGCTGAAGGTAAAGAAGTATTACTCTATGTTATAGGAAAAAAAGCTATTAGTTTTTATAACTTCATTAAACTGCAGATGTTTCGTTCAGTGCAGAATAGTGAAGAGAAATTTTCCTTTGAAGAAGCAGCGCGATTGGGAGAAGAATTAAGCAGGATTTTTATTAATGGCGAAATACATGAAGTATATGTATCATATACTAAAGTTTTTTCATCAGCTAATCAAAAACCGGAAGCATTTAAACTTCTTCCTATTTCTCCTGAAATGGAAATTGACTATAATGCTGTATCTAGCGCGGATATGGATTATATTTTTGAGCCAAATCCGGTAGAGATATTCTCTTATATTTTACCTCTTTATCTTAAAGTAAGATTATATACCTGTTTTCTGGAGTCATCATATTCTGAACAGTTTGCACGACGTGTTGCAATGAAAAATGCTACTGATGCAGCATCAGATATGATCAAAGAATTAACAGTTACTTATAATAGGGTTAGACAGGATAAGATTACTACTGAAATTTCTGAAATTGTTGGGGGAGCTGCTGCTCTCGAATAATAAAGGTTAATAGATATTAAGTAATTAAGGAGTTGTTTTATGAGTGAAATTATTGGGAAAGTTGTACAAGTTATAGGTTCTACGCTTGATGCTGAATTCCCGGAAGGGAAGTTGCCGGAAATCTATAATGCTCTTACTATTGATACAGAGGTTATGGGTGAAAAGATTAGACTTGTGACAGAAGTACAGCAACATCTTGGTGGAAATAGAGTTAGAGCGGTTGCTCTTGCTTCAACTGACGGTATCAAAAGAGGCGATATTATTAAAGATACGGGCGGTCCCATATCTGTTCCTGTAGGACCAGAGACACTTGGAAGAATTTTTAATCTTCTTGGCGAGCCTGTTGATAAAAAGGGTCCGGCAAATGCAAAGGAATTCAGACCCATTCATCAAAATCCTCCTCTATTTGATCAATTGGAGCCTAAAGCTGAGCAGTTTGAGACAGGGATAAAGGTTATAGATTTATTAGCGCCATATATCAAAGGCGGAAAAACTGGTCTGTTTGGCGGTGCAGGCGTTGGTAAAACAGTTATTATTATGGAACTGATAAACAACGTTGCTCAACAGCATGGCGGTTATTCCGTATTTGCCGGTGTTGGAGAAAGAACAAGGGAAGGGAATGACCTCTGGCAGGAAATGACAGAGTCGGGCGTTATCAGCAAGGCATGTCTTTGCTATGGACAGATGAATGAGCCTCCCGGAGCAAGATTAAGAGTTGGGCTATCAGCTCTGACAATGTGCGAATATTTTAGAGATCAATCAGGAAGCGATGTTCTTCTGTTTATTGATAATATATTTAGATTTTCTCAGGCAGGGTCTGAAGTTTCTGCTCTGTTAGGTCGTATGCCGTCTGCTGTTGGTTATCAGCCGACTCTGGCTACTGAGATGGGTAAGTTGCAAGAGAGAATTACATCTACAAAGAACGGGTCTATTACATCTGTACAGGCTATATATGTTCCTGCTGACGACCTTACAGACCCTGCTCCTGCAACAGCTTTTATACATCTTGATGCTCAAACGGTTCTTTCAAGGCAGATTGCTGAAAAAGGTATATATCCGGCAGTTGATCCTCTTGAATCATCTTCAAGGCTTCTGGCTGCAGAGCTTGTAGGGATTGAGCATTATTCTGTTGCAATGGACGTAAAACGAATTTTACAGAAATATAAGGACCTTCAGGATATTATTGCTATTCTTGGTATGGATGAACTTTCAGAAGATGATAAACTTTTGGTTCAAAGAGCAAGAAAAATTGAAAGATTTTTATCTCAGCCTTTCTTTGTTGCGGAACAGTTTACAGGGATGAGCGGTAAATATGTTAAATTAGAGGAGACTATTCGTAGTTTCAGAGGTTTAATTAAAGGTGACTATGATGATCTCCCTGAACAAGCATTTTATATGGTTGGAACAATTGATGAGGCTATAGAAAAAGCTAAGAAACTTGCAGGTAAATAATAATGGAACGTGTAATAAAGTGCAGCATATTAACTCCTGAAAAGCTTATTTATGAGGGCGAAGTAGGATTTGCCGTTGTTCAAGCGCATAATGGAGAGATGGGCTTTCTTTATGGACATTCACCTTTAATATCAAAGCTGGGGATTGGTGAAATAAGATTAAATAGTCCCAAAGGCATTGACTATTTAATGGTAGAGGGTGGTGTTGTAGAAATAAAGAACAATAATCTAATCGTTTTGGCTGAAAAAGCTTTTAAACAGAGCGATTTTAACACAGATGAGATTAAAGAGAAAATGAAATCAATTGATAATGAGATTAACAACTTACCACCTTTTGATGAAGAAAAGTTTGTTTTGAGGCTGGAAAAAGAGAAACTTAAAATACGATTAAAGGTAGCATTGAGATAAAAAAAGAGAAAAAGCATAGACGATTAAAATAAAAGGGGGTGCTTCTTATAGCATCTCTTTTTTTTATTTAAATATCAAGAGGAATGGATAAAAAATACCGATAATTAGATAACAGTAATAGTCATTATAGCGCCTGTTTGCAGCTAATATATTTTTGATAATAATAGAGTATATGGATTTAAGTAATAAAAATATAACTGATAAATCAATTTCTTTTACTAAAGATTTTAAAGAAAAAGTTAAATCAAAAGTGTCTGATAAATTTGATATATCAGTTATTGGTAAAATTGATCTTGCCAAAGCCGAAGAGATTGCTAAAGAGGAAGTATTTTTTTTAACTGAAAATGATATAATCGAAAGTCTTGAAGATTTTGAATTAGTTTCAATAAAATATAGAGAGGATCTCAAAAAAGATACAACCAAAGAAAACTTTCTGGAAAAAAAACCTGATAACTCAGTGGATAAATTGGAAAGACCGCCGGACAAAATTAGCCGGACTGACGAATTATCCGGAGAGATTGTAATAGATGATTATAATGATGTGCCGGCAGGAGTGGAGATTGATTCGGATTTTAATGTTGATGAAACAGAAATATTATTTGATGAGAAAACTAAGATACCGGAAGAAACTTTTCAGTCTGACTCGGATTTTGATTTTTTTGCTAATACATTAATAAAGGATGACTACAATGGCGATATAAATAAGATAGATGGAGCCGGTGTATTAAAAGATGAAGAAGAGTCAAAGCTGATTGATATTACAAATGATATAATAATATTAGAAGATAAAGAAAAGTTAATTGAGTTAACATCAGAATTCCCCGAAAAGCGCGATCACTTAGTAAAACTATTATCATATTTAGACGGATTATTTGAAAAATTACCGGAGGATGTTATTAGAAAATTTGCAGAATCAGAATACTTTGATCTTTATTCAAAGATATTGAAGGATATGGATTCGTGAGATAGATTGGATTTTTTGAAATTAGGAGAGGACGCCGCCCTCGGCGTACCGTCTACAAAGTCTGTGAGATAAATAGAATTTTTTTTTAATTAGCGGTAATAAAAAATACAAAGATATTGAAAAATATAGGTGTAAAATGGGGCTTTTAGAACGCGCATTAGAGTATAAGCGGAGAATTAATGAAGAGGGTAAAGAGACATTAATAGACAGACTCGATCGAAAATCTGAAGCAGATATTAGGACCCAGTCCGCTACAAGCATCCAACCAACTGCTGAAAAAATTAATGCTATTGAGATTGACGAAATTGAATCGCGCAATAGTGAATTAAATAATAAACAGAAAGATGAACTGGAAAATGAAAAAATATCAGAAGAGAATGAAAAAAGAGAATTTTTGAAAGAAGATATAGCTGCTGAAGATAAAAGTTCTGCTTTAGAAGATGCTATTGCCAGTTTGGAAGATATTGTCAATTTAGCTGATGAGCGTCATAATGAAGATAAAAATATATCCATGCCTGATAATAATATACCCGCAGCAGATAATCTCGCAAGTGAAAGAACTGAAGTAGAAAATAATTTGAGTAATGACAAAGCGCTTGAGACATCCAATATTGAGAGTGATATAAAAGATAAACTGCATGATGAGATTGAAGAGCCGGACTTTAATTATTATAGTATGCTGTATGAAATACAGAAGGAATTAATAAACGCAGATACATTAGATGAGATATATTCCATTCTGATTTTTTCAATTATGGGACAACTTGGAGTATCATCTGTCTCAATAATTATACCATCTTCAGATGATAAGAGTAAATGGGTCATAACAGATTCATATGGTATTAAAATATCAGATAGTGATATCAACTGGAGAATTGATGAAGGAATTCTTAAAATTTTAAATAATGAAAAGAATATAATAGATTTGGAAGATATTAAAAATGAGGTTTCCCTGCGGGATGATTATTATAAATTTACGTCAGTTGATGCAAGACTTATAAAACCTCTGATAGAGAATGATCTGCTCATAGGAGCAATTCTCATAGGAGAAAAAATAAGCTTTGAAGATTTTACTTCTGCTGAGATAGAATTTTTAAATGAGCTTTCACAAATCAGTTCAACAAAGATTGAATTACTTGCCAAGCAAGAATTAGTTAAATCGGAGCTTATTAAATTAAATGCCGAAAGAGAGATTTTATCAGATATAGAATCTTTTCAAGGCGCATTATTGAATACTATATCAATAGATGAACTTGGAAAAATCCTCCAACAAAATTTTTATTCGCTGGGGATAGAGAGTTATTCCATTTTTATGAAAGATAATTTAGATGGAGATTATTATCCAGTACAATATGATCAAAAGGATAATTTAGGATTTAGAAATTCCGGATTTAAAATAGAAAAAACTAATCGTCTAATAACCTTTTTAATGAAGAAAAACGCATCCATAATGCTTGAAGATTTTGTTAAATCAGTTGTTGTGATGGATACTTTTGGTAATAGTAGAGTCGCCAACATGGATTACTTTATCGCTTGCCCGTTTATTATATTTGGCAATCTGCTGGGATTTGTAACAATTTTTAAGATAAACTCCGCTGTAAATATTTCGGATATTGATGTTCGTATCCAAAAGATTAACCGTTTTTTATTTCCTTATCTTGATAATATTTATGAAGCAGACAGGAGCTTAAACAAATATAATGATTTAACAGCAGGTTTACATAATAAAATAAAGTCAGAGATACAGCATGCCTGTGATCTTAATATATCGATGAGCTTAATGATCTTAACAATTAAAAATTATAAAGTGTTTTATGAAAGATTTGGCGCATCAGAGCTTGAAAAACTTTATAATTACATAGCTGAGGTTCTTGAGTCAAAACTAAATGCCGGAGATTTTTCCGCAAAAATTGATAGAAATAGATTTCTAATCGTTTTGCCCGGGAAGGATAAGCGTTATTCTATTATGCTGGCTAATTTAATAAAGAATGATGTCGTAAACAAATATAGTACGAGTGATTTTAAACTCTTAATAACTTCTCTGATATCTGTCTATCCGGATGACGGCGCCGACTTGTTTTCTATTCTTGAGGTTTTAGAATAGTGAATGTTCCATATTGATGACTACATCCTGTTTCACAGCGGTGAGATTGAAATTGGAATCGATCCGTCAGCAGTGGATAAGATTTACTCTTCACAAAAATATAATTTGAGAAAAGAATACATTGCAGCATCATCTCCCAGAAAAAAAATTACATATAATGAGTTCAATATCAAAAAAAAATTAATAACCGTAAATGAGTTTAGTGAATTTATTGCTGATACTTCGTATATAACCGAATCGGAAAGAGATGGATGGGGCTGGGGATGGAGTAACAGATGGATAAAGAAAGAAAAGGTTTCGTGGAGAACGCCCTTTTTAGATAAGAATGATGAATATTATATCAGTAATTCCGAAATTTTTCCTGTCATGCAGGTTAGTTGGAATGACGCAGTTGAATATACTGATTGGCTGAGTATTATCTATGGAGAGAAGTTTAGACTTCCCATTGAATATGAATGGGAAGTTTTTGGCAATTTTGCCGGAGCAGATTCTATTGTGAGCGCCCTATCCGGCCGGACTGAGTCCGATACTTATACTAAAGTAGATTCGGATGATATTTTTATACATGCCCTTGAACAAAAGATCATGACATCGGAATTTCAATTAGGTTTATTGTGGGAATGGACCTTAGATTGGTACAAAGGTTATGATGGTTCTATTGTTAATAAAGATTTTGGAGATATATATAAGATTTTAAGAGGCGGATCGCTTTTAAGTGATAATATTCAGAGATCCAAAGAGTTTAGATTTAGAAGATGCCCAACTGCAAGAAGTCCGTATTACGGATTTAGGATAGTATATACCTGAAGAAATTTACCAAAGATATCTAATGGGATTCAGCAACTGACCATGTCTGATTACCATATAATGGAGATGTGAACCGGTAGATCGTCCTGTTGAGCCTACTAATGCTATCTGTTCACCTTGCTCAATCCAATCTCCTTCCTTAACAAAAAGTTTTGAACAGTGGGCATAAAAAGTCGCGTATCCGTCGTCATGTTGAATTAGAATTGTATATCCATATCCGTCACGCCAGCCGGCGAAAAAAACCATCCCTGATCTTACGGCTTTAATCGAGCTGCCGTTCCTTATGGCAATATCTACTCCGTTATGAAATTCCATATTTTCGCCGCTATATGGATTGACCCTGTCTCCATACATTGATGTATAATATCCTGAAGAATCAAGCGGATCCAAGAAGGCTGTTTTATAAGCATATAGTTTTTGAATATCATTATTTACAACTAAGGGTATTTCATTTTCAAAAAAAACAATACGCATATCATCGGGAGATACTATGCGAAAAAGGTGCGATTTATAATCACCTGAAATTTTATTGTCTTTGCCCATCATTTTATGCATCCGGACTACATCATAATAGTCATCGAAAGTAAATAGCGCTCCATCTCTTGACGGAATCACTAATGTATTAATTTCAGACAGATCAAAGCTTTTAAGATGAGGATTTGCCGCTATTAGAGTTTCAATAGAGATATTAAATTTTTTTTTCAATGCCCAAAGTGTTTCACCGGGTGTGATTTTGTATATTGTTAACTCTACACCGGGATTATAGGGATAGGATTTTATGAAATCTATATAGTCTTTTTCTGAGATAAATAATGGGAATCCATTATTGGTGATATATGAACTTGAATTAACATATACTTTTTTAGTGCAGAAATAGGATATTACATTAACCAAAAAAATAATGATTACTGCTGATATTAATGTACCAAATATATAGAGTTTATATTGATTCAATTGTTGAATAGTCGGCATAGTCATTATAAATTATCCAATTCCTTTGATTTTTTTGCTGCTGCCTCAATTGCATCCATAATTATTCCACTGAATCCTGCTTTTTCAAGGACATGTAATGCTTCTATTGTTGTTCCGCCAGGGGAAGTTATCTTATCTCTCAGCGTAAAAGGATTTTCATTTTTGTCAATAAAAATTTTAATTGAACCTAAAATTGTTTGACTCGCCAATACTAAAGCTTCCGTCCTTGGTATGCCTAATTTTACCCCTCCATCTGCCATTGCCTGAAGAAAAGTAAATACATATGCAGGTCCGCTTCCGGAGATTGCAGTAACTGCATTTATATATTTTTCATCCATTACAAGAACTTCGCCGACTGTTGAAAAAAAAGATTTAACGATATCAACTTCATTGCTTGAAAGGTTGCCTGTATGCGACATAACGGTCATACCTGATTTAACATTAACAGGCGCGTTTGGCATTGCGCGAACAATTTTTTTATCTTCACCTGCATTAGCCTTAATAGTATTTATTGATACTCCTGCTGCAATTGAGATAATTATGCCTGAGAAATTTTTTAATTTGGCTGCTATTTTAATTGTAATATCCGGTTTTACGGCGAGTACCAATAAATCTGAGAAATGGGCCACCTCATCAATAGATTCTGCAATTTTTATCCCTGTCTCTGTCTGAAGTAAATTTAATTTTGATTTATCTATATCATTAGCCATAACTTTATTATTAGAGTAGCCGGTTATAATTCCTCTAATAATAGCGCTCCCCATGTTGCCTGCGCCGATTATTCCTATGTTTAAATCATCTATCATAACTTGTCACCTGTTTCCAAAAATTGCAGTCCCTATTCTTATTAGTGTTGCGCCCTCTTCTATTGCAATTGTATAATCTCCCGACATCCCCATGGAGAGTTCCTTTAGGTTGAGATTTAATGCACTGTTTATTTTATCTAAAGCCTTAGAGGTTTCTGTAAATGATTTCCTGATAATCGATTTATCCGATGTGTTCGGTCCAATAGACATAATACCTTCAAGCTTCAAATTCCCCATATTCAATATAGATTCTGCTATAGGGATTATTTCAGACGGGTTTGCTCCATGCTTTGTATCCTCATCTGAGGTTTTAAGTTGTAGAAGAATACTCTGAATTTTATTAATTTTTTGAGCTTCAGAATTTAATTTGGAAGCTGTTGATATTTTATCTACTGAATGAATCAGGTCAAAGAGTTTTATTGCTTCATCTGATTTATTTGATTGGAGATGTCCAACCATGTGCAATTTAAAATTTCCACACAGCGATTTGAATTTTCTGCCGGCTTCCTGTATTCTGTTCTCTCCGAAAATATCTATCCCTGAATTTATAGCTTCGCAAATTACATCTTCATTAAAGGTCTTTGAAACGGCAACAATTTTTATTTCGTCAGACTTGCGGCTGCATTTAATTGCTGTTTCATTAACTTTTTCTTTTATACTGTTATAATTATCACTAATGGTCATAGCAATCTTTATTTACGCTGAAAATTTTTTTAATTTATGATTTCACCCGCAAGGGGCGTATAACAAAAGCTAACTACAATGTTACTGTCAAATATTTATTTGCACTCAGGACTTACGGAATTAACATATATGGGCGCAAGATGACCTACTTTATCCGAACCTTCAAATATTCCCTTTTTATTGAACTGCGACGGATCTTCTTTGTAGAGTTCATTCCATATTTTTAAGAATTTTTTAGAAAGCGGCGTATATGACCAGTGCCATTTCTCTTCATTATAACCCTCTGTTCTGTCGTTCTTAAATGGCTGGGCAAATCCATACTTTGACGCGTTTTGTGCTAACCATTGATATATGATTTTACCTTCGCCTTTTTCATAGTAAGTGCTGGTTAAATTGTTTATATCAAAATCAGTCCCCCAATGGTGGCGCGATGTGCCGGGCATTGATGAATATTCAAGTATTTTAAGGGCTCTCTGCACAGGGTCGGTAATCTTAGTAATATCAGCTACTCCGGATATTTTTCTTTTCCCGGTCCATTTTTCATCCCATATTTTTTTTTGAGTATAAAAATTTCTTGTTGCGCTTACAATGCTTATTTTAATATTCTTATGTTCTTTTTTAAAGTCGTCCAGCATCATTTTCAAGGCATCTGCAGTTTCTTTCAATAGATAGCTATCACCGGAACATGGTATGTCATATTCTTTTAAGTTTACAAAATCTTCACTTGTTGTAAAATTAAATCTTCCTGTTATAAAATTTGAAACAGGAATCATTTCGATTCCTGCTTCATTGCTAAATAGATTAAAATTACAATAAGTAACAAAACACACAACAGTAAATAGGATTTTTTTTGACATATTTACTTTTGGATAATAAAAATCAATGGTCCATTTGGCTTGTTGCCGGCGGATAAATCCCTTTTTTTCTTCTTGCTATTGCAATGCCAAATCTTATGCACCCAGAGACACATATAAAGCCAATGATAATTGCTGCAATAACTATAGTGTTTCTAACAAGCAGATGATAGTTCCTCATGAAGTTCATTATTGCTGTATCCATTATATACTCCTTAACAAAAAATAATTATTTTATATATAAGAAACTATCTTAATTAATGTCAATAATTAATAAACGATATTTTAATAAAAATAATAGTATTTGGCTTAACTTTTTCTGTGAAGTGGTTTTTTATTTGGATATTTACTTTAAAAAATATAGGTAATTTTTTGTTTTTGACCAGATATAAACTTAATCTGATAGAAATGAAGTGTATGAGTTTGCGGAATAACCGAGATTAAATCACTGCTCTATATAATTAACTATATCGTTTTTAATGTCATTCCAATTTTTATTAATATTAAGAATCAAATCCTCCATAAGTTCCCATTTTATTTTATAGCTGTATGTATTTCTTATAAAGTGCCTAAATCTCAAATAATCATCTAACACAATTTTTAAGTTTTCGTTAAATAATTCTTTTTGGTCATTAGTCTTTATAAAGCATAGGTCTAACAATTTTTTATGCCATTTATTACCGGATGGCAAATTATCATATTTTTCTTTCATAATGAATTTTATTATGTTTTCAATGCCATTATAAAAAGAATGTAAAAATAACCCAAGTGCGGCGATTTCTACCATGTCAGGTGTTTTCATTTGAGCCAATTTCAATAGGGGCGTTGTTTCGTCTAACAGCATATCTATCTGCGAAATCTCAAATTTGACTTTCTGCAATGTTTCATAGGTCATGGTATCATCCAATTTCGACAATTTCACCAATGGAATGCAGCAGATTATACAAGCCTTTGTTTTCGTCGAAGTCTACCAAATCAAATTCATTTTCTAAAATATTGCTTAATTTTGAGCAAGTTCTAATATATTTTCGGGGAGGTAATCCCATAATCCCAAAATCAATATCAGATGAATCTGTATATTTCCCAGTAACCAGCGAGCCAAAAAGGAAAACTGTAGTACAGCCTTCTTCCTTCAGGTAAAAAACTGCTTTTTCAATATCAGGACGATACTTTTCAGGTATTTTTGATAAATTCATAAATTAATATTAAAGAAAAAAATTAAAGAGTCAAGTATTATTCAATAGTTTCTTTCATTTTTTATATTTTCAATCATTTTCTGCTTTAATGTCATATAGGATTATATATGTAAGATTATGTTCCTTAAAGATTTTCATACGATTTGTATAGGTAATTTTTTGTTTTTGACCAGATATAAACTTAATCCGACATAAACAAGGAACATTGAGTTTATAGAATAACCTGTTTTTATTTTTGAATTTGGGCTTATTTAATTCCTTGACTTCAAGTAGCAAATTATTAGGTTGTAAAACTCCAATGAGATGAAATAATACAAATGCCGAAAAAATTATATTCTATAGACGATACTTATAGCACGGTTAACGACAGCGCTATAACCGACATAAACTCATTTTCTTTAAGTATAAAGACTTTAAAATCCGAGATAGAAAAATCTTTAAGGCAAAATCATACCTGTTCAAAAAAACAATTGGAGTTTTTGTTAAAAAGATTATGAACGATTTTTTTATTATACTGTCAAAAACAGCAGTATTTATTATCTCTTTTATATTTATTTCTAAGATTGTCTTAACGTTTATAAAAAAGAGAAATCCGTCTGCTGCCCGCTGGGATATAGAGGTAATAGCCGTATCAACAATTATTGCCGCAATTATTACATCAATTTTTAAGCATATTATAAAAATTTTTATTTGACCTTGTAATTTGTACCTTGTAATTTGTAATTTGTAATCTGTTTAACCGTGGAGGTAATGTATGGATGTTCAGAATATTTCCGGAGCGGATATAGTGGTAAATAATTTTACGCCGGAATATACGCCTAAGAATGAGCAGATTCCCACAGATCAGACACGCGAAGTTGCAGTTGAACGTTCTGTTGATCAAAATAAGGGACAGAACATAGACTCAATCGCCTGAGTATTTCTTCTTATATCCAAGCTCTCTGATAAACCGGGGCAATTTATCAGGGATATTTTCGTAGAATATAAGATGAAGTTCCTCCTTTGCTCTGGTTAATGCTACATAAAATAATCTCCGCTCCTCCTCTATATCTGTTGATCTGTCGGGAATAATTTTATCCGATATTCCTGCAATTATTACAATATCAAATTCAAGCCCCTTAGAGCCGTGCATTGTCATAAACTCTAACTTTTTGTTTTCGTCGCTGTTAATTTTGTTTTTTAGAAATTCTCCCTGGTAATTATTTCTGTAGATTATTGCAATTGATGAGTTGTTATTTATGGAAGATATAATTTGCGTTATTATATCCGCCTCATTACTCATGTCAACAGACTTGTAGTATTTTACTCTTCCGCCTTTACCTTTATTAGAGACTATCTTTTTTGACGTTCTGAATTTGTTCAGTTTAATAAATCTATTTGCAAGAGTAACAATCTCTTTTCGTGATCTGTAATTCATTGTCAGTTTATGAATTTTAACCGCCGGGAAAAATTTTTTTATATTAATAATATATTCAATCTTACTGTGCCTGAACTTATAGATACTCTGATAGTCGTCTCCAACCATGAATAGATTTTTGTCATCTTCAGGCAGGAGCAGAGATAGTAATTGAAAATTATTTTCGGATGTGTCTTGAAATTCATCTACAAATAGATATTTATACTTTTCGGTTATTTTTTTTCTGAGAGAGCCATAGTTTTGAAGTAATTCTATTGAATGTTCTATCATATCTTCAAATTCTATAAATGAATTATCCCTTTTATAAGTATTATAGATTTTTTTTAAATTGATTATCTCGTCAAACAGAGAACTGCTTTTAAGTTTATTAAGGGTATTTTTATCTAAGTAGTTTATATTTTCCGAAAGCTTTATTACCGTACTTGCCGGCAGTCCAAGAAATTTTTCGCACCTTTCCATTACTATATCTCTGATTATAATCCCCTTTCTTCCATCCTCCATTACTGTTGGGAATTGTTTGATTCCAATATGCTTAAAATAGTATTCCCTGTTTTCCATAAGGAGTTTCAGCGAGAAGGAGTGAAAGGTTCCCGCAAAGCCCGGTTCGGCATCTTTACCAAGCTCTGATATTAACCTTTCCCTTATCTCTTCTGCAGCTTTTCTGCTGAATGTAAGGATCAAAATCTGTTCGGGATTAGCCAAAGAGTTTGATATTACATTCTTTATCTTGGTTATCATTGTGCTGGTTTTCCCTGTACCGGCGCCTGCTATTACCAGCGTTATTCCATATTCGGGTTTTGCAGCTTCTGTCTGTTCTCTGTTTAATTGTCTCATGCTATTATATACGTTTGATATGGATAAATTTTAATTTTTTTTTTACTTTTTTGTTGTTAAAAATAGTCGGTTAATTAGATTGTTTAGCAGCAGGCTGTATCAAAAGTCCCATTTCATGTCATCGCGATCCGTATTTTAAGTTCGTTCGCAGGGGCGGATAATTTGTCCGTCCGTAAACTCGGCGCGGCTAATTATTTAATATGTACAACAGCAGAGCCGGACTTTTGTTTCAGCCCAGAATATGCGGAGGCGGAGCGTATCTGTAATGGGATTTTTTAGAGGACCGGGTGTTAAAGAATACAAGGCTATTGCCGCTAAGAATAACGGGAAGGTTGCAATACTTCTTGAAACAAGAAACGGCAAGAGGTCGCAGGAAACACGATTAGTTTTTATTGTAGATACTCCGCGCAAATATTCAATTAAGATGCACGAGCTAAAAGTTTTTTTTGAATCTGCATTTGATGCAAAGTTTCCTGCGAGGGATGAATTTACTTACTGTAAGTTTAGTCCGTTAGACGAGGAGTTTATATTGTCTGATGATTTCATACAGGTAAAGAGTTCCAAAGAAGAAATAAAGATAAAGAAGGTTCCCTATTATTCGGGGCTGCTGGATTTGTGATATTGGAGGTATAACGAAATTTCTATTTAACTTCTTCAAGTCTGTTATTTTTAATTTGCAAAATGAGGCTGTCTGATAAGTAACAGGCAGTCTTATTTTTAATGTATGCTTAAAAAAAATGATTAAATAATCCCGTAGGGATTCAAGCTGGGTAGAAAAGGAAATACAATGATACCCCTCTCCAAGCGTACAATCTGCAAGGATTCAAGCTGGGTAGAAAAGGAAAT
>WRGT01000044.1 GCA_009787025.1 Spirochaetota bacterium | reverse complement strand
AAATATCTTGGGTATGAAATTAAATTATCTTATGATGATATTACAACAAAAACTCACAGCAGTCAAAGCAAACATGACAGCTTTGGCCCTGGTCTGGGCTTAAGCTTTACCTACCCGATTACAGAGAATATATTCCTCCTTGCTACTCTTTCGGGCTTCTATTTATTCAGCGCGGGAGAAAAATTTGAAGATAATTTATTATACGATAAAAGCCGTACCACGAAGATGACTGTAGGGTATAACGAGTACGGCATCAATACAAATATATCCGCCGCGTATTATATAGCGCCCATATCAACCGTAATAAGCCTTGGGTTTAGATTTCAATATTTTATAACTGATTACTATGACTATGAGCCGTTTCTTATAGATAAAATAAAGAATCAATTTTACGGCGTAACGCTTACGGCAACATATACTTTTGGTTTGTAATGCGGAAAGGTTATATCATGCGTCATTGCAGCAGTATGTTAAATAACATATCGGGCTCAGCGTGGTTAGTTGCACTCCTGCGTCATTGCGAGCCGAGTTTAAGTTTTGTTAGAACTATAATGTAAACCCGGCGCGGCAATCCGGCAGGATAAATTAAGGCTCTGGATTGCCGCGCGCAGGTTACGCAATCTATACAAAATGTGTTGAAGCGCTCGCAATGACGCAACGATGACGTATGAAGAAATGAAAAACGAGGTGAAAACAATGTTAAATAAATCATTAAAAACTAAAATGAAAACAATATTTGTACTTTGTAATCTGTACATTGTAATTTGCATCTTAACCTCTTGCGATGACTCAAGCACAGGCTCAGGTGTGCCGGTATTTTTAAGAGACGTGAAAGAAGTATCAGCAGGGGACGATTACACAGCAGCAATCAAAGAGGACGGCTCGCTTTGGGCTTGGGGAAATAATCGGTATGGTCAACTTGGGTTAATCATCCCAGACCTTACCGCAATTCCAATACCAATACAGATAGAAATAAAAGATAAGTGGAAAGCAGTATCTGCAGGGTATAATTACACAGCAGCAATCAAAGAGAACGGCACTCTCTGGGCTTGGGGAAGGAATAATTATGGTCAACTGGGCAATGGCTCAACAACAGACTCATACACCCCTGTTATAGTGGGGACTAATACAGACAATTGGATAGCAGTTTCTACTCGTGGATACTACTACGCAGTAGCAATTAAAACCGACGGCTCGCTTTGGGCTTGGGGAAATAATGACGGCGGTCAACTTGGCGACGGCACAACAACAAACAGATTAACCCCTGCTAAGATAGGGAGTGATACATGGACAACAGTCTCCGCAGGATACTACTACGCAGTAGCAATTAAAACCGACGGCTCGCTTTGGGCTTGGGGAGCTAATTATTATGGTCAACTTGGCGACGGCACAACAACAAACAGATTAACCCCTACTAAGGTAGTAGGGAGTGATACATGGAAAGCAGTCTCAGCAGGCGCAAGTCACACAATAGCAATCAAAACCGACGGCTCGCTTTGGGCTTGGGGGTCTAATAGTTTCGGTCAACTTGGCGACGATACAACAACAGACAGAAACGCCCCTGTTCAAATAGGAACCGATACAAACTGGAAAGCTCTCTCTGCAGGAGTCCTTTACACAGCAGCAATCAAAACCGACGGTACGCTTTGGACTTGGGGGTCTAATGAATTTGGGCTACTTAACGACGATATTACAGCATACAGCGAAACACCTATTAAGATAGGGGATAGGTGGAAAGAAGTATCTATTAGTAATACTATAAATAGTAGTTCTACGAGCGGCGACTACATCATGGCAATCAAAGGAGACGGCGTACTTTGGGCTTGGGGAAATAATCAGTATGGTCAGCTTGGCGATGCCACAAAAACAGGCAGAAGAACTCCAGCAAGGGTTATAATGTCGGGCTGGTGAGAAGATAGTGGTTAGTGATTAGTGGTTAGTGGTTAGTATCGGTTTAAAAAAATTTTACTGTAGGTAGAAGTTACAAGGCGGCAGAATGCCGCCCCTACATTTGTACACTGTAATTTGTAATTTGTCCTTTGCCCCTACTTGCCGTATTTATCAAAATCACCTCTGATTATTTGATCCATTAAAACCGGTATCTCTTTTTCAAGGCGGTCGAACTGTTGGTCTATGAGCTTAACTTCTTCTGGAGTACCTTCATAAGCCTCTTTTGTCAGCTTGCCGATAATATTCTTAATATCTTCCTGTTTGTTTTTTAGGATTAAAATAATATTAGGTCCGGATTTATAGTCCCAATTAAAGCCGTCGCCTATCTCGACTGAAAATGTCTCTGTGATGCCGTCGCCGTCTGCATCTTCGGCATAATAGATTCTGCCGTCGATTGTCTTCGCTGTTACGGATGTATGATATTTTACAGGGGTGTCATCATTTATTCTCTTTGGAATTGCCGCCCTGTTCACCTTAAATTCTACATCAGTTCTGTACACCATCATCTGACGAAATGAATCTACATGTTTCTGTAAAAATGCATTTCTTATATTAAGATAGAAATCCGTATATCTCTGATTGAGATTTTCATTACTTCCGGGGAGAATAATATTTCTTAATATCTCTTTTCTTTTATCATAAATAAGCAGGAAGTCAGGTTTCCCGTCTATATTTCTCTCCCATGTTTCGTTAAAACTAAGGCGGCGCGACATGTCTTTAGCTCTATAGTTTTCTTCTGCCGCTTTAGGGTCATCGTATCCATCTTTAAACAGATACATCTTATTACTCTTAATTATAAGAAGAGAAGCAACAGACGGATCCTGCTGCTGATGTACCTCCGGATCAACTATATATTCAATCTGCTGGTAAGCAATTCTATCCTCATAGTATCTGGATATAGAATCAAGATTTATCTCCCTGTATGAGAAATCCTTTGAGTTTGCACCTATTACAGATGCGCTTACCATAAAAAAAATAATTGCATACTTATTGAGTTTCCATTTAAACATTAAATCCCTCCATGTAAAAGTATATTTATAAAATATACAATAATTGCATAATAAAAGAAATATTATATTTCAGAAAATTTTGTCAAATATTTTATAATTTATCTCTTTTCCTGTCTTTTTTCCACTTTGCCTTATCAAGTTTAGTCCAACTCTCTACTATATGTTTTGACATCTCCGACTCTATATCTGCTCTTTTTCTCTTTTTCTTGTTTGCAACGGCAATCCCTTTATTTTTTGCTCTAAACTCTTCCAATTCTTTATTAGTTAGTTTAGGCTCGCCGTTTATAATCTCATCAATGATAAGATCCCTGTTTTTATCATCGGTAAGTAAATCAATAATATTCTTTATTCTTTTTTTATTAATAAGAGAGTTTAAATATTCTTCCGGAATACTCTGCCCATAAAAGGCAGCCGTAACGGCAGATGAAACGGCAGTCAGAGATGAAGCCGAACCTCCCTCCATAGCTCCTGTTTTGTATATCTTTGCAGGGTCAGAGCAAATTTTAGAGAGAATTACCCCCATTGGGAGAATAGTATCAGGAAGATTGATATTTGCCCTTGTTATTCTGTTTGTACTCCTCTTCTCTGCATAATCGCATATAATCTTTTCATACAGCGCAGGATCTTTGCTTTCATATAACTCTTTGAAAAGTTTAAAATAATTATCAGAATCTAATATTAAGTAGTCAGGATTATATCCTGTACTAAATATTATATCCTGATAATATATAAGTCTGTTTTTTACAAGTTCGGCAGAATTGAGCGCAATTTCTAATATGTCGTTACCCTCTCTTTTAATTAAATTTTTAAGCATCTCAACGAAGAGTATTGAGCCGACAATAGTTGAACTGTTTCTTGTAAATAACGATATGTAATTTATTACAGTAATAAATCGTACTTGTTCATTTTTAATAAAAAGGAGCGGTATAACTAATGGAAGAGGTCTTGAACACGGATTGATATACTGCCGAATTTCGTTCTTTCCGTTTTTAATCCGATTAAAAAAATTTTTCTCTGCCTCGCCCGGGTCTCTAAAGATTCCAAACTCAGATTCGCAAATATCAAGAGCCTTTTGTACGGAACCAGTATATTTATCAAAATTTAAGCCGTTTCTTTCAACGCATGCTGCAGTAATCAAAATATTTTGACTGATTGAAGAATAGAGACCCGCTTTTTTCCATCTATACATATTATTTTTTAACGCCGGAGAAGGGTCAACATAACCATTAATCTCCTTAAAAACAGCGTTAATATGATTTTTTTTCATACCGTTTAAAGTATAACCTGCAGCATCGCCTATTATGCTTGAAAAAATTATGTCTGCTATAATTCTATCCATATAATTTAAGCCGGATTTATTATGTCGTATATTTTTTATATTAACAATTATTAATTTTTAATAAAATAGCAACTATATTTTAATTGTAAAGTAATTGATTAAATTATTCAATAGTATTTTATATAACACTAAAGAGAGGTAGATATGATGAAAAAGTACTTTTTAATTCTTTCTGTCTTTTTTGTAAGTATTCTAATAGCAGGATGCTCAATAAAAGAATCTGAGGAACATACAGTCATAGCCTTTATGATTGGAGATGTTAAAAAAAATAATGTCGAGACAGAGATTGGAGACACTGTAAAGGAAGACGACACTATCACAACCGGTTATAATTCATTCTGTGATATTCAAATCGGAGAATCTATTATAAGGATTAAACCTCATTCTAAGATGACGATAGCTTCATTATTCAATAATGATATAACTAATACTACTATCAACTTGGATTCTGGGAAAATACTCTGTAAAGCTAAAAAACTTTTAGAAAATGAAAGCTTTGTTGTTAAGACGCCGACTACTGTTGCTGCCGTAAGGGGAACTCAATTCATTGTTGAGGCGGATAAAAAACTTACAACAAGAATTAAGGTATTTGAAGGCAAGGTTAAGGTTGCAAAAAGGGTTAAACAGCTTGAAACAAGTTTAGATAAGGTCATGTCATACGCTCCGGTTGTTCAGCAAGAGGAGAAGGTTGTTATAACTGCCGATGAAATTCAGAAGGCAGAAAAAATAGTTGATGCATCTTTAAAGAAACAAACAGGGAACGCAACTCCATCCGACGAGGTTATAGATAGAGTCATTAATGACACAAAGGATGCCATAACAGTGAAGAAAGCGTCAATATTAAAATTTAATGTTAGTGATTTTGCAGATGAGAATAATGAGATTATAGAGATTGATAAAAATTCAAAAGATGTTATTGTGCGTATAAAGCATATAATGGTTCAGGAAAAAGAGAAACCAATCCCTGAGGGAAGACTTCTTATTACAAAATATGACATATACTTTGTTAAGGATGGAAAAGTTCAGTGGGAGGGGAAGATCGCAAACGGTCCTGTGAAAGACGGGGATAAGCTATATGCAGCAACCGGAAATTATTTATACTGCGCTCAGGAGGACGGACCTGTGCTATGGAAAATACAAATCAAAAATTATAGCAAGATTACAATTATAGACGGAAAGTTAAAAATAACTTCATCAGGTAACAGTATATTTTTAGATACTAATACGGGGAAAAGAATATAAAGCTGTAATTTTTAATTTTCTTATACATCTGCAAATAGGAGGCTGTCTGATAAGTATTAAATATATTGAAATATTTACAATAATACATTGATAGAAATTGTCATTGTGGTAAAAGTTAAATAACATGTCAGGCTCAGCGTGATTAGATGAAATCTTTTTTGAAAAATTTTTTGATTAAGTTTAAGGTGTCCTTGACAAATAATATATTTGATTATATGTTAATAACATGAACTAAAAATTTGCCTTTATCTTTTAATGGAACAACATGAAAAGCATCGAACTTAACACCATTGAGCCATTTGAAATTGCATCTATACGTCCGCCGACAGAGAACTACAGCCTGTCATTTAGAGTTACAAGAAACTGCTACTGGAATAAATGCAAGTATTGCCCTGTATATAAGACCGGTAACCGTTTTTCAAAAAGATCCCTTGAAGAGGTTAAGGCTGACATATCCAATGCAAAACAGATAGACGACCTCCTTTATGAAAACGGCATTGGTATTCCAGACTATTCCGAAGCTGATTATTACAGGGTATCATCTCTCATTGATAAAATCAAGAAGGCTAAAAACTTACCGGAAAAAACAGAAACCGATACTCAAAACTGCGCTAACGATGACATGGATGAAAGGATGAAATGGTTCATGTCGTGGTTTAAGGATAAGCCTGTTTTAGAAGACAGCATATACCATATAATATCGTGGAGAATCGGCGGCGGAAAGACATGCTTTCTTGGAGACGCCGACTCCCTCATTTTAAAGCCCGACTTTTTACATGATACTATGAATCATATTAAAAATAGTTTTCCTGCATTGGAAAGATTTACAATATACGGAAGAACAAGAACGGCAGCGCAGGTTCGATCTCTTAACGAACTGAAAGAATTTTATAATGCGGGACTCAACCGCGTCCATTTTGGTCTTGAATCGGGTTCGGACAATGTACTGTCGCTGATAAATAAAGGCGTTACTGCAGCTCAGCATATTGACGGCTGCTTAAAAGTAAAAGATGCGGGACTTTCATGTTCCATATACATAATGCCGGGTCTTGGAGGGAGTAAACTATCACAGGAGAATGCATTTGAAACGGCAAGAGTAATTAATGCCATTGAACCTGATTTTGTCAGACTGAGGACGCTTGAAATATTTCCATCTACGCCGCTTGAGGCTATGCGCAGAGACGGTTCTTTTCAGGAGGCATCGGAGGAAGAGGTTGTTCGGGAGTTAAAGATACTGATTGAAAACATTAATTGCAATACTGAAATCCTCAGCGACAGTGCATCTAACCTGCTTGATATTTACGGTTCTCTGCCCCGCGATAAATACCCTATGCTTAGAGTAATAGATTCATACCTTTTACTATCTCCAAGAGAAAAACTCGAATTTAGTTTAAATTCCAGACTAAATTCATTTATGGGTCAGTACGGTAATTTGATCGAAGATATTTATTTTAAATTAAGTCCATATATATTAAACGGCGCGCTCCATACCGACAGTATGAGCGATTCGGATATTTCATCAATAATTCGGCTTATCCGCTCAAAATTGATGCCGTAATAACGGCTGCACACCAAACCGCTCTAACGCTGAACGAAAACTATTGACGATTTAAAAAAATTATTGACGCGCTCTATAAACATAGTAACATGTTAGGGTTGAAGCGCACGGAATGGACGGTATAGTTCTTGTTCCGAGTTATGACAAGATAATTCCGGGCATGCTCATTGCAGCGCTCAGGCTTAATATACCCGCACGCAATTTTCGCACGCAATTTTCAAGGATAAGGGGTCAGAGCATCAAACAAGTCATAGAAGCAGACCTGTGTATTTGCTAACAAAGCGGGTCGCTTTGAATTAAAGAGGTTGAAACTGGAGTCTATTTTAGACAGCCTGCTGCATACTACGTTTTTCAAAAATATATGCTATAAATCCTGCGAAAGATACAATTAATAGAAATAATGAGGTCTCTATCCCTAACTTAGATCCTGCTTCTCTTCTATTTAAAATTTCTGTTAAATATCTTTTGTCATCCTTATTTATTTCGACTTCATTATATATTTTGTTATCAAAATATTTTATAGATTTTCTAACAATGTCTCCGTCTAAATCCCAGTGGGTGTAGCCGCTGAAGAGTTCTCCTTTGCGAAGCATTATATAAGCCTCTTTCATAGATTTCGGATTTAGAGAATCTATTAAGGCTTTGGCTTTTGGTTCAACAACCATTATTGAATAAAGAGATATTGCGCCTATGATAAATGCTATTATGAGAGGGATTATAATTATTTTAATGTATATTTTTGAATCATCTATTTTTGTCATTGCTTATATTTTACCTCTTAGAAGTTCAATTATATCTTTTTTTTCGAGATTTAAGTCTTTAAACTCAATGTTCTTTTCATCTAAATATTTTTTTCCAATATTTTCGCTTAATTTAAGTTTTTCTTTGTCTATATTTAATAATGTAAGGACAGGCGTTACAGCATCCTCTGATAGTTCAAGAGTTTCATTTATACTTGCTGCTGCAAATGGGAGTATAACAGGGATATTAAAGGGTATCTCTAACAGTATTGATCCGGCATTATCCTTAATGTTTACAACGCCGTCTAAATTTGTGAATGCGATATTTTCATTTTCATTTAGTACGCTGCATGTGAAGTTTACTAAGAATATATCCTGCTCTATAGTAATAATCACTGCGGGGTGAAGAGGCGCTTCGGGTTTTTTAGCGCATGAGATTAATAAAAGCGATAGTGAAATGATAATCAGGGTATAGAAAGATTTTGTCATTTAATACATTCTCCTATTTTTATTAAAATGATTATAAGATTGATAATAGTTATAAAGTCAAGAAAATTAATGGTTAGAATAATTGACCTCACGTCTTTAATATCAAAAAATTTAAAAAAACACAAAAAATTTTTCATCACGAGCCATTTTCAATCGTTTATCTATTTGTAGTAATTAAACACTGGCAATCGAGGGCGATTGCTCCTACAATGTGATTAAACCCAAAATCAAAATAATAATGAAGCGATATGAAAAATCTACCTGTCCGCAAACATAATAGTTTGAAAAATTATGATTACAGCCGAAACGGTGTATATTTCATAACCATTTGTACCAAAAATCACGTGGAATTATTTGGAGAAATTGTAGGGCGGCATCCTGCTGCCTGCAATTAAACGAAATCGGACAAATCGTGAAAAACGAAACCATAATTATTATACATTGTCAAGACTATTTTAAAAATGTTGAGGTCTGACAATAAACATACAGGTCTGCGCCTGTACACACCTACTATGCAAATATTTCCGGCTTTATTTCCCTTTACAAACATTTTATTCTGGACATAAAAAAGAATTTTTGAAAAAATGAAATTATATAAAACAGCTATGAATTCTATTATTTATAAAAAATATTCAGGGGAAACGCTTATTCTATTATTGTGTGTACTCATTCTATTGCTTTGTGCTTCATTCTTTTTACTCGGCTGTTCGTCATTTGGTCAACTTCCCGAAGGAGAACGGCTTAAGCGAATTAAAGAATCGCCGAATTATTCAAACGGTGAATTTCATAATCAGATTCCCACAACAACCCGCATTGATGAAGAAGGCTTTTTTTCGGCTATGTATAAATTCCTTTTTAAAAAACCTGAAAACTTAAAACCTGAAAATCCGCTGCCTGTGGTAAAAACCGATCTGAAAAGTTTAGACGAAAATAGAAATTTAATAGTCTGGCTTGGTCACTCCTCAAGTTATGTGCAGTTTAATAAAAAACGCATTCTCATTGACCCGGTATTAGAGAACAGCGCAGCGCCCATCTCTTTTCTAAACAAGGCTTTTGCAGGTGACTATCCCTACTCGGTGAAAGACTTGCCTGACATTGACTACATTATCATCTCGCACGACCACTGGGACCATCTGGAATATCCAACCATGCAGGCTTTAAAAAATAAAATTAAAGCCGTTATATGTCCGCTTGGCGTTGGTTCCCATTTAGAATACTGGGGCTTTGACCCCAAAAACATCTATGAGGGCGACTGGCACAATTCCTTTCAGTTAGATACGGATTTTACAATACACATTTTACCTGCGCGTCATTTTTCAGGACGCTGGTTAAAACGCAACCGGACATTGTGGGCAGGATTTATATTAGAGTCTAAAGAGTTCAAAGTTTTTTACAGCGGCGATACGGGTTATGGTCCTCATTTTGCAGAAATCGGCAAAAAATTCGGAAGTGTAGATTTAGCTATTATAGAAAACGGTCAATACGATTTAGACTGGGCGACAATTCATTTAATGCCTGAAGAAACCGTACAGGCAGCTTTAGATGTAGGCGCAAAATCGCTTTTGCCTGTTCACTCAGGGCGTTTCGCAATATGCCGTCATCCATGGTATGACCCTTATGTTCGGATTACATCGGCAAGCAAGGATAAAAATTTTCGGCTGCTGACTCCAAAGATTGGCGAAGTGATTTATCTTGACGATCTTAATCAATCATTTACTCCGTGGTGGCAGGATTATATTAAACAAACAGATGAGTGACCCGTCCTGATATAGATTTACAAAACATTATTAGTACTATATGGTTCGCAAAAGTTTACGACAAAGTATTTCTTATCCCTGTTAATCAATGCAATTTGTTAAAATGCCTTTCCAATTTCTACGGGCATGTAGAAATCTTATTACATACACTCTTTTTTCGTCTTCATTTATTATATAAAACATTATGTAATTTTTTATCATTACAAATTTGAACCTGTTTTCTGTAAAATATTCATCAGACACAAACGGATATATATGGGGTGTATTTTGAATTATTTCTTCGTACTTTTCAATTTCATCTAACAAATTATTTGCCGCCTTAGGACTTTTTAATACATCGGATATATATTTTACCGTAAGTAAAATATCTTGTTCGGCTATATCTGTAATATGTAAAGCATACATTATTTGTTTATTTGCGCTCGTATCGATTTTATGACATCTTTCATAGGTTTGGTTTTTCCCTGTTTAACTTTCTCTAACCCTGTTTCAAGCATGGAATATAATTCTAATTTTCCGGTTAGTAATTCATAGGTTTCTATACTCATTACGACAAGATCCCCTGCTCCATTTTTTGTTATAAAAACCGGTTCCGGATATTCATGGCATAATTCGGAAATTTCATTATAGTTATTTCTTAAATCTGCGCTTGGTCTGATTAAAGGCATAAAATCCTCCTAAAATAATATAGTAATATCATATCATCATTTTTATATATTGTCAATTTTTTTTTAAGATTCTATAAGACAGATTATAAGATAGGAACTTCTTGTTGTACTTTTTTTAGCCTAAATCATTTCCCCATAAGTATATGCCGCTTTGGCCTCTTTCGGCTGTTTCGCAAATCTTTAACATTACCCTCTTTTGCTCTGCCTGCCTTAATTCCCGCCACAGTAAACGCCCCACCACTCTGCCTTATCAGGCATTGTTATAAATGTCCATTTGAGTCCATTGGTAGAATACGCGGCTATGTCGCTGCTGATGCCGGTGCCAGTTGAACCCACTACAACAAATTTTCCATTGCCATAGCAAAGTCCGTTCCATCCATCACTTATATCCGGCAGTTCTGAGTAAAACCATTTAATCCCATCAACGGAATGTCCCGCTTTGCCTCTATAAGAAGCTACCGCAACAAACTTATCGTTACCATAGCAAACGCTTAGCCACTTTGCCTTGCTCGGCATTGTCGTTGTTTTCCAATTGATTCCATCTTCGGAATATACCGCTTTGTCGATACCTCCTATTCTGACGTGGGTGCCTACTGCTACAAATTTTCCATTGCCATAGCAAACGCCGCGCCAATGCGCTACATCCGGCACTACTGTTTCAAGCCAATTGATTCCATCTTCGGAATACGCTGATTTGCCGTTCTCGTTGCCTATTGCAATGAACTTTCCGTTACCATAGCAGATGCACGGAGCATTCACTTCAGACGGTAATTTTACCGGTTTCCATTTAATTCCATCGGTAGAATACGCAGCTATGTTGGTCTCGTTGTTTGCCGCTATAAATTTTCCATTACCATAGCAAACTTCTCTCCACTTTGCAATATCCGGCAATCTTGTCCGCTCCCATTTAATTCCATCGGCGGAATACGCGGCTATATTGCTGCCGGAAGATTCCCATATACCCTCAGATTTTTCTGCCATGATGCCGGCTACGGCTACAAACATGGGCAGCTTTTCTGAATTTATGATGTTGCTGTTTTCAGCGGCACACCCTGCAACAATGGCAAATAAAACTCCCGAAATTAAGATTTTAATAATGCTTTTTTTATTATTCATATAAATAACCTTCATTTGCAGATTTAACGGCCCATAAAAATAAAAAGTCCATATATTAAATAAGTGCAGCCATATGTGGGTAAACATATTCTCTCGGTGAATTTGAACCGCTTGAATTTTGCCGTAAAAGCGTAGTTGTCTATTCTATCATCTTCGTATTCAATAGTAATATCACATTCTATAGTAAAGTCACTGTTCTTTTTAAATATAACATCAACATTTTTATAGTACAACTTTATCACGTCATTATTCACATACCGAGGATAAATTACTCCGGAATTTTCAAAATCTGATAATTTCTTTGTATCCACATTCCCGCCTACCGTAACCTTTTTACGCAGGTCAATAACCTGATTTTTCGACCTAAACAGCATTTTATTAATGATTACTCTTTCTGCACCATAGCCTGTGTCAAAACCTATAGATAAATTATATGGTTCTGTATAAAAACCTTTTTCCAATTCAAAAAGAGTTTTTCCTCTATCTACTATAGTAGTTCTCAAAACAAAATCGAATTCCTTTTTGCCCTGACCTCCGTCAATATTCAGTCTCCCCCAATAATAATCACCATCACTCCTAAGGTTATAGAAAATTCCATACAGGGATGTAGTTGTAGCATTCTTCACTTCCCCATAGTTCCCCATTTCTTCTCCCCCTTCTAACCGATAAATATTATATTTACGGCCTGTTGAACAAGCGATAAGGGCAAAAAGAAATAGAACAAAGAGAAAAATTATAATCGATTTTCTCATTTTATTATTATCATCGGTGAAATGAAATATGTCAAGTTTTTTATGTTGCTTTATAAATGCAGTTGTAAAGACAAGTGCTATGGATATATCATAACCACTCCCCATATCATGTCCTTTTGCCTGAATAGCAAAAAACAGGTTGACATTATCTATGAGTACGATAGTATAATAAAGAGGAATAATATGGACGAGGGTATCCGCTGGAAACAGCCGAAGACCTGTTTATCGCAATAAATAATACTTACTATCACCAATTCAATGCGTTTGCAGAAAAAATGAAGCGGTTTGAAAATTAAATGAAATACGGATTGTCCGATAAGACACTTGATACTCTCGATTCAATTTTCCGGAAATACTCCGGCATCAGGCAGGCTATTCTCTACGGCAGCCGCGCAAAAGGGAATTATCGCAACGGCTCAGATATTGACTTATCTCTTAAAACCGGCAATTCTTTTACCCGTACCGATCTGTTGCGGATAGCCCGGGATTTCGATGATTCTGATATACCTTATTTTGTTGACGTTTTAATATATGACAAATTGTCAAATCCTGACCTGAAAGCCCACATTGACAGTGTGGGGAAAATATTGTATCCTGTTTCCACGCGGTGATGCGCGCTTGCGGATTGCTCCTCTCCAAATCACTTACCCTTGAGTATATGCCACTTTGGCCTCTTCCAACTGTTTCGCAAATCTTTAACATTCCCCTCTTTTGCTTTGCCTGTTTTAATATTGCCGTCAAGGAAGAGAACAAAATCAAAGGGTCTGTCTTTACTATCATATGTTTCATCAAAATAGCGAATCAGATTGTTTGGAGTTAATACGGGGCGTCCTATTACCGTAGTCAAAGGGAGATTTAATCCCTTTCGGTTTGTATCCGCGCCGAATGACTTATAAACCAACTCTGTACATACAATGGAGTTATCTGTTCTGAAGTCAAAATCGAAATCATAAGGTCTTCCGTAATATTCAAAACCCTTTAATATCGCCATAGCAATCTCTAAGCGCGAAAGGTTTGGTCTTAATACGGCTACGGAATCGGCATTTGCGGAATGTTTTATAGATGAAAAAATAACCCCTTCACTTACAGCCTCTAATATTTGGAGCGCATCGCCGTTTTCATCTTTTTGCAGATTTGACTTTTGCGCAGCGGGATAACGTGTTTTTAACAGCGACTCAAATTTGCCGTCTTTAATCCCCTGTGAGATTACCCAATCGCGCACCTCCTGCGTATCAAAGAATTTATCGCGCTCCGATTCTGCGCCGACATATATGCCGGCATGGGGCCAGTAGCCCGGCAGCCCTATATTTGATAAATACCATTCCCGTCTCTCTAAAAGTATGTCGCCGGGAAGAATACGCCGTTCTATCAAAGAAATCTGGTCGGCGGCAACAAGAAATTTTTTACCATAGAGTACACGCGTATCTCCCATCCACTCCGCTACGCCCTTCTGCGCAGGGAATAATAAACTTGCCGCTTTATCCTGAGTAATCTGTCCTGCGTTTCGTAAGGTATTTAAAATTCCGTCGTCTTTGCCTGCCTGCCATATAGCGTCCTCATCTTTGCGTATAACGCCGGATAATTCCGGTATGGAATTATTCTTAATGTGCATTTTATATGCAGCGGAGAGTGATGCAAATTCGGCAGCAATGGAAACATTTAGAAAATGGAATTTAAAATTTGCATAACTCCCCTTAGGCAGTCCGAGTTCAGAGACCGGTTCATTCAGCACAATGCGCAGTGTCTTGTCATAATCAACTAATCCGATAAAATCTAAGGCATATCTATAGGCTGATAAAAATGCCGCATAAGCCGCTACAAAGGCTCTCTCATCTTTAGGTTTTAACACAGCAGGTTGTTTGCTTTTTAATCTGTTCCATGTAATATCTAACATTAACTGATAATCGAGAAAACGAGCCCAAAGATCGCGAACCTCCTGACTTTGGTCAGGCGTTAGCACAATAGTTCTATCCGTTGCATGCGAAGTGAAAAGGTCGGGCTTAGTTGACATATATGCAATTATTGTCTCCATGCCTTGCCGTGATTTTAGAATAACAGCCATATCGTTCTTTAAGTTATCGCTTTCAGATTGGGTTGAACCAATGGAGGAGAATATTGTAAAAAATATTAATATGAATATGTATGTTAATATCTTTTTAATTGTAGAGCGATTAAGCTTGTCTATAATATTTTTTAACATTGTAAAATCCTCCCAAGTTTGATAAAGTATTTATTTGATTCTTTTGGACTTAATAAATCAATAACTTTTTAACAGTTCGCCTGTTGCGCTGTCTAAAATTTCCTCATTAGCGTCAAGGTATTTAAGTTTAACAACATTGTTATTTATAGTGTATGAAGAGAGCTTTTCATTTATACGATAGTACCAGATTTTGCTGCCGTCTTCAACATAGACTTTTATTAAAAAATAATTGTTATCCTCATCAAGAAAGATTAAATAAACGGAATTTAAAAAGACACGAAACATATATGCCTTGCCCGGTATAAACCAGATTACGTTACCATCGGTCTTTTTTAATGCTAAAAATTGCCCTCTGTTATCACCGGATTCAACTGCGATAAATATTCTCTCACTATCTTCTCCTGCATCAAGTATAAAGCCGCCGTCTTCAATTTTTCTTATCCAGAGATTTTTGCCTTCATCTTTTTCTTTGCACAGCAGAGAATATGTTTCCAGATTATATTGCAGGAGGAGTTTAGAGAGTTCGAATCTTTGGATAGTATTTTTATTCATTAACTTGTTCCGATTTTTTCTCCCACTTTTACTTTTTCACCCTTTTTTAAATCTGCAAATTTCTTCATCACACCTTTTTCAAAAAGTATAATCACTGTTGAACCGAGATTAAAAATTCCCAGCTCGTCCCCTTTATTTATATGCGGCATTTTATCAGGAGCATATATGTGCTCGTTTTTTTTTCTAAAAAATTTATTTGTCACAGAATAATCGTAGGATAGAGTTATCTTCCCAACATTAATAGCTCCGATTTTACATACGGCAACAGCCCCTTTGTCTGTTTTAATATATGTAACAAGCCTTTCATTAACAGCGAAAAGTCCTTTAAATCTTTTTACCAAAAATTCCTGGACAGTATATAATTTTCCGGGGATATTAAAGAAACCTGTTATTTCACCGGCTACAGGGGAATGAATTCTATGATAATCACCGGGAGATAAATATAAGGTAATAAATTTACCATTGATAAATTTTTTTGCTTCTTTAGACGGTATGAGTTCATGTAATGAGTAATCGATTCCTTTAGCCTGAAGAATACTATCTTCGTTTATATCGCCAAATTCATCTACTCTTGAATCGGTAGCTGCAACAATAGATTTTTTATCGTCATCAATTTTTCTTGCGCCGTCTTTTAATTTTCTTGTAAAAAACATATTAAGGTTTTTAAAACCACTCGGCGGAATTTCAGCCTCATTGAGGTTTACTCCATATTTACCCGAATACCATGCAATGACCTTATTCATTAATTTTTGGGGGAGACGGATAAGCGCTATATAACCAAAAATTCTGGATATAAATCCTTTAGGCAATATCTTAAACATCAATATCTTGAATCTGTAGTTTCCCATTAAAATTCTCCATAAGAATTATAAAAACAAATTTTATAATAAACTGTCATTAAAATATTATTTTAATCTGATGTAATTATTAATAGTTTTTAATTCAAATAACAATTTTTGCAAGAAGAATTTGAATTATAAGCAAAACCCATACATAAAAAGGTTTTTTGAAATTTTACTGAAAATTACTTGATTAAAAAAAGAAAGGATAAAAAATTTTTAAGAATAATACCTGAAGACTTGACATATGAAAAAAATCATTTATTCTAAATTTTAGAGGAATATGGAAGGTTTTATAAAGGTGGGAAATACAACAAAAATAATTGACTGTTCGATATTATTGCTTATTCGAGATTGATTAACATAACTATTTATTAAATATGCTGATTGATATGAAATTCATAAATTAAGTAGTCAATCGAAATTGATGCAAAACTCATAGAATGTATAAAATAATATATGCTAAGCATCTTGAAATTATTTTTAATATATTATAATATGAAATAAATACTCGGAGGAATCATAATGCAGTCAATAAACGCAATTTTTGATGGAAATCATTTTAAACCAATAGAACCAATTCCTGTTGAAGGTCAATATGAAGTAGTTATAACTTTTACCAAACCAATTGATACAAAAGATACAAGACGCCAAAGGGTATTAAAACATTTTGGCGCATGGAATGATGAAGATATTAAAACTATAAATGAAATTGTTGAGGAACGGACATGTTTTTCAATAAACAGGGATAAAATATGATTTTTCTTGATACAAATATCATTTCTTATTATTTTAATGCAAATGAAAAAATTAAAGAAAGACTATTGGAAACAATTGATAATAATGAAAATATTTGTACTACCGTAATTAATGTCTATGAAATTTTAAAAGGCTTTAGATGGAAAAACAATACGTATAAAGAAAATCAATTCAAGGAATTTTTGAAAGATGTTATTGTATTCTCAATAGATGATGATGTAATAAATATAGCCTCAGATTTGTATTCAAGTCTAAGAAAAGCCGGAAAGACAATAGGAGATGCTGATATACTAATTGCCGCAATTGTAATAAAAAACAAGGGAACTTTAGTGTCAAATAATACAAAACATTATGAAGACATTGAGCAATTAAAATTAACAAATTGGCTATAGAAATAAATTGACATATATTCTGCCCGTAAATTTATGTATTATTTGTGTAAATAAATTTCTGAAAGAGGAATACAATGACTGATAGATCAAATCTCAAAAAGACCGATCCTGATATATATAGAATTCTCGAAGCAGAAGATAAAAGACAGGAAGATAATCTGATAATGATAGCCTCAGAGAACTATGTATCAAAGGCAGTTCTTGAAGCGTCGTCTTCAACTCTTACGAATAAATATGCCGAGGGCTATCCTGAAAAGAGATATTATAACGGATGTATAAATGCCGATGGAGTTGAATCCTTAGCTATAGAGAGAATCAAAAAACTGTTCGGCGCTAAGGCTGCAAATGTACAGCCGCATTCGGGCGCGCAGGCAAACATGAGTGTTATGATGTCACAGCTTGATGCGGGAGATACATATATAGGCATGAATCTGTCCCATGGAGGACACTTATCTCACGGTTCGCCTGTAAACTTTTCGGGAAAATACTTTAATGTTGCAGCATACGGCGTAACAGAGGATACAAATCTTATAGATTATGATGCGCTGAATAAACTTGCAAAAGAGCATAAGCCGAAAATGATAATAGCAGGAGCCTCTGCCTATCCAAGAATAATAGACTTTAATAAGTTCAAGGAGATAGCTCATAGTGTCGGAGCTAAACTCCTTGCAGACATTGCCCATATAGCAGGTCTTGTTGCTGCAGGGGAACACCCGTCGCCCGTAGGTTTAGCGGATTTTATAACATTTACTACGCATAAAACATTACGCGGTCCAAGGGGCGGAGTTATACTCTGCGATGAAGCACATGAAGCGCTGATAAATAAATTCATGTTTCCCGGAACTCAGGGCGGTCCTCTTATGCATACAATAGCGGCAAAGGCTGTTTCATTCAAAGAGGCATTAGAGCCGGAATTTGCTGTTTATCAAAAACAGATTATTAAAAATGCTGCGGCTCTTGCAGATGTACTTACATCAGGCGGGTTAAAACTTGTTTCGGGAGGGACAGACAATCACCTTATACTTATTGATTTGAGAAACAAAGGGGTAACAGGTAAAGACGCTGCAAACAGACTTGATGAGGCAGGCATTACATGCAACAAAAACGGAGTTCCCTTTGATGACAAGTCGCCGTTTGTAACAAGCGGTATCAGACTCGGCAGCCCTGCTCTGACTACAAGAGGCTTAAAAGAGGATGACTTTAGGCGTATTGGGAAATTGATTATTCGGATAATAACCAATATGGAAGATGATTCAATACTTGCCAAAGTTAAAGGCGAAGTTGAAGAGATATGTAAAACTTATCCGACAGATTTTTTGAGAATTTGATTTTTATGGATAATATGGATAATGAAGTAATTTACAATTCTCTTGAAGAGTTTATGGACGCGCTCAAAAAAATGGGCATAAACAAGGTCGCCTTTTCGGAGGTCAACGAACGCCGCGCAGTGCAGACAAGGGAGGATTTTATTGAGGTTATTGTTGTTCGAGAGGTTACTGTTTTATCTTATAAGGATTCTGTAGTTCATAAGTTTAGCGCTAAGGGAGATATAGTCGGTTCTATTTATCAGACATTGTTAGATAACGGATTTGATATTAAGAGGATTAATAAGAATATTATACAATTCTAGATGGGACGCTATAATAAGTACGGGCAGCAAAGAAGAATAATAAAAAAAATAAAAAATACTAAAATTGTTATTGAAAATATATTTATCCTTTAGAAAAATATTCTAAATTTACTATTTATAAAGGTTTAAATGAAAAAAATTTTTTTATCAATCTTTCTGTTGATTTATATCAGCCCATATGCATTTGCAGAATACAGCAAGGCATTGGAATTGTTTAATGAAAAAAAATATAAAGAGTCTCTTGCCATTTTGGGTCAAGACCTAATAGTTGCAGATGATTATAAATCAGGCTCACCTAACTATAAAATCAGATTCTTAGCTGCGCATAATCACTGGAAACTTGGCAATATTGAATCTGCTTCGGCTCATTTTAGAAGATGTATGGCAATTGATAAAAACATAGTTGATCCGTATATAGACATCGCAATTATGTTTGTTGAAAGAGGCAGATTCAATGATGCCGTTTCTGTTGTAGAGGATGGATTAAAGATTAAAGAAGATCCCATGCTCCTTTGGATATTGGGGAGAACATATTATAAAAAAGGGAATTACATGAGGGCAAAGGAGTTGTTAGAAAAAGCAAATTCAATGGACCCGGAGTTTTACTTTTCATATAATGACCTTGGTATTGTTCTTATGAAGCTGAATAAATTTGGAGACGCAAATGCTGCATTCACAGTGGCGCTTGCCATCCAGCCGGATTCACCGGAGATAAATTATAATGTTGCGCAAAGCCTATTAATGATAGGTAAAAATAAAGAAGCCTTAGATTATGCAAAGAGAGCTTTAGAATTAAATCCGGATAATGAATCTATTAAGAACTTGAACAAAAGGATTGAAGATATTAAAAATAACTAATGGTGGTGCAGCTATGTCGGTGTCATTAAAAATTCGTGAATCAATTGAACAGTCATCGTG
The DNA here is from genome assembly GCA_009787025.1 of Spirochaetota bacterium. Classification (GTDB taxonomy): domain Bacteria; phylum Spirochaetota; class UBA4802; order UBA4802; family UBA5550; genus WRGT01. The sequence continues at coordinate 2,297 of WRGT01000044.1, read as the reverse complement.
GATAAGAAAGATGTTTGAAGAGGGCGCCAGACTGAAGGCGGAATTTGGCGCTGATAATGTTTATGATTTCAGTCTTGGTAATCCTGATATTGAACCTCCGGTAGAGTTCTTTAATGTCTTTAAAAAAATGTCAAATTCAACGCAAAAAGGCGTACATGGTTATATGCCTAATGCAGGATTTATGGATGTAAGAAACTCCATTGCAAAAAAGGTTGAGAAAGAGCATAAGTTAAAAATTGACGGAAATTCCATTTTAATGACATGCGGAGCTGCCGGCGGAATGAATGTAGTTTTAAAAACGATTCTTGATCCGGGAGACGAAATAATTATAATAAAACCCTTCTTTGCCGAATATGGTTTTTATATTTCAAATCACCAGGGTGTACCTGTATTTGCAGATTCTAACAAAGATTTTTCTATTAATATAGACTTTATCGAAAAAGCCGTTACTCCAAAAACAAAAGGTATAATCGTAAACAGTCCTAACAATCCAAGCGGCAAAATATATAAAGAAGATGAGATAGATGCATTGTGTAATCTGTTAAAGAAAAAAAGCGGCAATGGAAGGAATATTTTTCTAATATCCGACGAGCCTTATAGAGAAATTGTTTATGACAATAAAACTGTTCCGCCGATTCTTTCAAAATATACTAATGCGGTTATTATTAATTCATTTTCAAAATCACTTTCCCTTCCGGGCGAAAGGATCGGTTATATAGCGGTAAATCCTCAGAATGAAGAATATAATCTTTTATTGGGAGGACTGAATTTAAGCAACAGAATATTGGGTTTTGTTAATGCGCCGGCATTGATGCAGAGAATTGTTGCAGAATTGAATGACGCTGCCGCAAATATTGATATATATAAAAAGAGACGCGATATATTTATGAAAGGATTAAAAGATGCCGGCTATGAATTTAATGAGCCTGAGGGTGCATTTTATCTTTTCTGTAAAGCGCCGGGCGGTGATGATGTTAAGTTTGTTAGGCATTTACAGAAATATAATATATTAGTTGTTCCGGGCGTAGGATTTGGCGGACCGGGTTATTTCCGCATTGCCTACTGTATCTCAGAAGATGTAATAGAGAGGTCTATGCCTAAATTTAAAGAGGCATTAAGTACATATAGCTGAGAATTGATTACTCATTCTCATTCAATTCCGCATCTTTTAATCTTGCGTTGATGGCTCGTTTCTGAATAGGGAGTCTGATCTCTTCACCTTGTTCATCTTCAGCCATATTTGTTTTATCATCATTATTGTTCCATGGATTAAATTCAATGGCGATTCTTTGATTTAATTGTTCCATCATATATCTAAGCTTTACATCAGTTGGATCTAAGAGAATAGCTTTTTCAAGATTTTCTTTTGCTTTTTCTATATTGTTCATCCTTTCATAAGATATTCCAAGATATAGATAGAGTGTTGAGGTATTAATTCCAAGCTCTTTTGCCTTTCCCAAGTATTCAATGGCTTCTTTAAATTTATCGCTTGAAAATTGTAATATCCCCATTTGATACAATGCTTGAGGATGATCTTTATTAAGCTTTAATGCAATATCAAGATATTTAAATGAATTGTCCAGATCCTGTACGGTTATATATAGTTGTCCCAATTTATAATTCGCATCAAAATTATTATTATCAATAGTAAGCATAGCCTTATATAAAACTACCGCTTCGTCCCATCTGTTTAATTTTTCAAGCCTTAATGCTTCATTGTAGTAATAACTTTTTTTATAATCAAGTACAAACTCAATGTATTTCTTTAATTCGCTATTATATGCTGCATATTTTTTGAGTTGAAATAACAAGTCGGTCACTTGTTCATATTCATTTATAGATTCAGCATATTCGGCTTTTTTTAACAGTTCTAATATAGCCGCATTTTTTGTTAAACTATACTTAAATGCGGCAGGTGTTCTGTTTTCACTATTATCAACAAAGAGCGAATCGACCAATTGATCTTTATTTGAAAAGTAAAATTCCGCTAATTTCTCAGGAAGATATTTTCTCTCTACTTCTCTATAGATATATGGATTTATCTTATTTTGTGATTCTAAAAATTCTTTAAAAGTTTTTAAATCATTAAAGGTAAGGTAATTTAACGGCTGTGTGTCATTATAGAAAATAAGTCCATAGATTAAGTTATTATCTATAATCTTATTAATGCGTTCAATTGAATCTTTATTGATTCTTAAATTGTTAATACTGTCGGATGATATTATCATTGCAATATCTGAAAAAATAAATACATAGTGGCGGCTATACATATCTGAAAGCGTTGACAGCGAATCAGA
>WRGT01000043.1 GCA_009787025.1 Spirochaetota bacterium | reverse complement strand
TATGGGACTGTTGAAAAACCCTCTTTTTTATTATAGTACCATTTTGAAACCATTGATAGAATCAGGGCTTTCAAAATGCGAAATTCTATAAAAATGATTTTTTCGACAGCCCCTATATATAAAACATAGAAAATAAAACACCGCCATCAGGAACAATGACATGAACTGTAACCAATGTGGCGCGTGCTGCATAGCTCCGTCAATTTCATCAATAATTCCAATGACGGGAAAAAGTAAACCTGCAGGTCAAAGGTGTATTCACTTGTCTAATGATATGAAATGTTCAATCTATGATGACAGACCTGTAGTGTGCAGAGAATTTACACCTACCGAAGAACTTTGCGGAAAAAATTTTTTTGAGGCATATACTAATCTCGAAAATTTAGAAAAACTCACAGCAAAAGAATAATGGTGATATTATAGTTGACTTTCGTTACAGCCATTAAAATATAATATATACGCTTTTTGATAAAAATAAAAGGTTACAGATATGATAGACAGGTATTCCAGAAAAGAGATGTCCGGTATATGGGATCTCAATAATAAGTTTAGAATATGGTTGGATATTGAGATTGCAGTTTGCGAAGTCTATGCAGAAAGGGGAATTATCCCGGCAGAGGATCTTTCCATAATAAAAGACAAGGCAGCATTTACGGTGAGCAGAATTCTTGAAATAGAGAATGAAGTGCACCACGATGTAATAGCATTCCTGACAGCCGTAGCAGAGAATGTTGGTCCTTCAAGCAGATATATTCATCTTGGGCTTACGTCAAGCGATATAGTTGATACTGCGCTCTCTATCCAGATGATACAAGCAGCCAATATCTTAATAGAAGATCTGAACATTTTGATTGATGTACTAAGAGATAATGCGCTTAAATATAAAGATACAAAATGTATGGGAAGATCGCATGGAGTTCATGCTGAGCCTACAACATTCGGCGTTAAGATGGCTCTCTATTATGAGGCATTTAAAAGAAGCAGAGAGAGGATAAGGCGCGCTGTGGAAGGTATCTCTTTTGGTAAATTTTCAGGCGCAGTAGGTACGTTCAGCAACATATCGCCTGATATTGAAGCTGAGGTGTGCAAAAGACTGGGACTGTCTCCGGATCCTGTGTCAACGCAGGTTATTCAGAGAGACAGACACGCAGAATATATGGCAGCTATCGCCATAACTGCCGGTACAATGGATCAGCTTGCTACCGAAATAAGACATCTACAGAAGACAGAGGTCCGTGAAGCGGAGGAACCGTTTCAGAAGGGACAGAAAGGCTCATCTGCAATGCCTCATAAGAGGAATCCCATACTGTCGGAGAGGGTAACAGGTCTTGCTCGTGTCATAAAATCCAACATGAACACTGCCCTTGAAAATATAACGCTCTGGCATGAAAGGGATATATCTCATTCATCGGCAGAGCGGATAATATTTCCCGACTCTTGCATTGCGCTGGATTATCTTATTCATCGCATGATCTTTATTCTTAAAAATATACAAGTGTATCCTGAAAATATGCTGGAGAATATTGAGAGGACCGGAGGTCTGTTCTATTCGCAATCGCTCCTTTTGCTTTTAATAGATAAGGGTCTATCAAGGGAGGAATCGTATAAAATAGTACAGGATATGGCTATGAGGGTTTGGAAGCGAGAGGGGAGTTTAAAGGAGCTTGCTTTAAAATCTTCGGATGTTATGAGCAGAGTAAATGCAGATGAGTTGAACAGTCTTTTTAATATTGATAGATATTTTAAGAATATTGACGCAGTATATAAAAAGGCAGGCATTGAATAGATATGAATAGAATTTAATAGAATTTAATAGATATGAACAAAAATTTTTACATAGAGACTTTTGGGTGTCAAATGAATGTCGGCGATTCCGAACTCATAAGATTGTCCATGAATAGAAATAACTTTAATGAGGTTAGTAATCCGAAAGATGCATATATTTGTATATTCAACACATGTTCGATAAGAGAGCATGCCGAAAAGCGCGCGCTTGGCAGAATTGCAGCAGTGAAGGGGAAAGATAAAAGAGGGGATAAACTTATCGTAGTTGCAGGCTGCATGGCACAAAGACTTGGGAAAGAACTTATAAAAAAATCAGGCGCGGATATTGTAGTAGGTCCGTACCAGTCACCGAATATTGGAGATATAGTATCAAATATGGTCGGCTTGGAAAATGACAGGCTGTATATATCGCAGGATAAAAGTAATTTAGCAGACAGGATTCCCTATGAATTTATTAATATAAGAGGAGATGACCCCTGGCATAAATGGGTAACTATAACTCATGGCTGTGAAAATTTTTGTGCATACTGTATAGTACCGCTGACACGCGGTAAGCTCATATCTTTCAATTCGGATAGAATAGTTGAATACATAAAAGGCTTAACAGAATCCGGCGTAATAGAAATAACTCTTCTGGGACAGAATGTAAATCAATATGGGAAAGATTCGGACGATATTCCGTTTTATAAACTGTTGGAAAAGATTTCATCTGTTGAACAGTTAGTAAAAATAAATTTTTTAACATCTCATCCGATGGATTTTACTGAGGATATTATTCGTGTAATAAATAACAGCATCAATATATCACGCAGTATTCATCTCCCCATACAGAGCGGATCGGACAATATACTCAAAGCTATGAATAGAAAATATACGTCGTCACACTACTATTCGATAATAGAGAAGATTGATAAGATCATTTCGGATTATGCCGTATCAACGGATTTTATTGTAGGATTTCCCGGCGAAACGGATGATGACTTTAACATGACGCTTGAGGTTGTTAAGAATATAAAATTTGACGAAGCGTTTATGTTTGCATTCTCTCCAAGGGATGGGACGCCGGCATATTTATTAAATGACTCTGTTGATGAAAATGTGAAGCAGCTAAGGCTTGAAGAATTAATTTCTATACAGAGAAAATTTTCTCTTGAAAAACTGAAGAAGAGAGTGAATAAGCAGGAAAAAGTTATTGCCGATAAAATAAGCAAAAGATCGAATTTAGAGGTATCGGGTAAAACCTTTTTAAGTCATCCGATTGTTTTTACGGGAGATCATAATGATATAGGCAGGGAGAGAATAGTTGAAATTGACGAAGTTCGGGGATCGACTCTTTTTGGTAAAAAGATTGGTTAGGTTAATATTTATATTCTTTTTTTTATTATTTTATATTCCATTATACTCTTCAGGCGAGCAGGAAGAGATAGCTTTCGGAGCTTTGCAGAAATCCTTTAAGGTTAAGGAGAAGGTTGAATTTGACAAAGAGGTTGCTCTCTTCATAAAAAGTTACCCTAAAAGCGAATATGTTCCGGACGTAAAACTGTTATTAGCAGATAAAGAGACAGACGTTGAACTCTCTGTAAAAAAGTATAGTGCAGTAGTTTCGGACTATAGCAGATTTGCAGGGAGGGAATATGCCCAGTACAGGATATGCCAGATACTTGACTTGAGATCAAAGTGGAAAGAACTGAAAATCGAAACAGCAAAGGGGATTAAACTCTTCCCGTCAGGGAGATATATTAATGACTTTAGATTTATGTATATAACGTCATTGATTATGCTTGAAGAGTATAGCAGCGCAAAGAATGAGACAATTAAGATTACGGAGAATACCCGTGATCTTGAAACTCTATCTATTGCTATATCATATCTTGCAGAGATTGAAAAGAAGACAAGCGGAAATGCAAAGCCATATCTGAATAGTCTAAGAAAGCTTACAGATGGATTTAAAAAGTCTGAAATTTATCCGTCAATTCTTTTTCGTCTGGCTTTTTTTTATGATGAAAAGAAGGATTATGATAAGGCATATTCGGCGTATAGCGATATAGTAAAACTATTTCCAGCTTCGCCTGAAGCTTATATGTCTGCGCGGGAGATTGAAAAGATTAAAAAATTTAATCCTAAAAAGACGGCTTATATGCCTGATATTCAGACTTTAAAAAATACAGACAATATAGATCTATCGCCTGAGCATGATATTAAGGAAGATGATAATACAAAATTTTTCTCTGTGGCAATAGGACCATTTACGAGATTAAAAGATGCGGATGATGTTTTAAGACTTATTAAAAATTATGACGACGCCCGTAAGGTTAAAATATCATACGGGTATATGATCTACTTAGGGCAATACAGGGATACTGATAACGCTCTTGAAACAAGAGTCAGGCTTGCAGAGGAGTATGGTATCAATGGAAGTATTGTCAGATTCTCCGTACAGGGAAATAAAAGTTATATCTATGAGGATCGCTAGATGGATGAAAAATTGACTCCTATGATGAAACAGTATAGTGATATTAAAAGAAAATATCATGATGAGATCCTTTTTTTCAGGATGGGTGATTTTTACGAGATGTTTTTCGATGATGCAAAAGTTGCATCAAGGATATTGGATATTGCTCTTACATCTCGGCAGAATGATATTCCCATGTGCGGCATACCATATCATGCTGCCGAGAGTTATATAGCGCGCTTAATAAAGGCAGGTAAGAGGGTTGCTGTCTGCGAACAGCTTGAAAGCGTTCCGTCTTCGGGAAACATAGTAAAAAGGGATGTGGTAAGGATAATAACTCCGGGTACTGTTATTGAATCTAATCTTTTAGCCAGTGATGATAATAATTATTTATGTTCAATATACATAACAAAAAAAGATATTGGCATGGCTTTTGTTGATGTATCAACAGGAGATTTTTTCTATTTAGTATCCGACAAAAATATGGAGCTATTCAAAGGTGAAATTACAAAGTTTTCTCCTAAAGAGGTTATAATCAATACTCAGTCAAATGAAGCAGACTATGCATTTAGTGAGTTTGTTAAGAGTAAAAATATTCCTGTCCATAGCCTGAATGAGTGGAATTATGAAGAGGATTTTATGAGAGATGTAATATGCCGGACTCTTCAGCTTCATAATCTCAACGGCTTAGGGTTTGAAACAGGCAGTGAAATAATTACAATAGGCTCAATACTGCAATATCTAAAGAATACCCATAAGACCGTATTTGGTCATTTAAAAAATCCAATGAGGCTTGCATCAAGAGATGTGATGATGCTTGATGAGGCTACAATATCCAACCTTGAAATTATTGAGAATCAGCAAGATGGTTCAAGAAATCGAACTTTATTTTCTGTTTTAAATAACACTAAAACCCCAATGGGCAGAAGAACCTTAGAGAGAAATCTAATACAACCGCTTGTTAAGAAAGAGAGCATTGAAAACAGGCTTGAACTTGTAGATTTTTTTTACAATAGACCTGAGCTTATTGATGATATAGGTCTGTTGTTTAAAGATATCTTGGATATGGAGAGGATTTTATCCAGATTTGCCCTTGGTAAAATTCAGCCGAGAAATTTTATAGCGCTAAAACAGTCAATAATTGCTTCAATGAAGGTAATGAAGATAATTTATGAATGTACTGTGGATAATCAGTCATTAGTTCCGATATACGAAGAGTTTTTCGATCTGTCGGATATAGGCGAGTTAATAGAAGCGACTATAGATAATGACCCTGCAATATCTCCGGAACATGGGAGAGTAATAAAACATGGGTATATGCCGGAATTGGATAAACTATATGAACTGAAATCCGATGCAAAGAAATGGATTTTACAGTTTCAGGAGGAAGAGAAAGCTAAAACCGGTATAAGTACATTAAGGGTTAAGTATAATAAAATTCTTGGCTATTATATAGAGATAACCAAAGGACAGGCAGATAAAACGCCCAAAGAGTATTTTAGAAAACAGACTCTGTTAGGAGCTGAAAGGTTTACAACAGAAGAGCTGCAAAAGTTTGAATCCGATATATTAGGAGCCTCAGATAAGATTGTAGATATTGAAAAGATTGCGATAGAAAATCTTAGGCTTAAAATAATAGAAAAGAGCCGCGAGATACAGCAGACAGCAACTTCCATTGGATATGTAGATTTTATATGTGCCTTGTCAATTTCAGCTATTCATAACAGATTTGTAAAGCCGTCAATAAATGAGAATAACTATCTCGCAATAAAAAACGGGAGGCATCCGGTAGTAGAAAAATATTACACTAAAGAAGTATTTATACCAAATGACATACTTCTTGATGATGACAAGAATATTATAAATATAATAACAGGACCTAATATGTCGGGAAAATCAACATATATCCGCATGTGCGCCGTACTCCAATTGATGATGCAGACAGGTTCCTTTATTTCAGCCGAGAGCGGAGATCTTTCAATATGTGACAGAATTTTTACCCGTATAGGCGCATCTGACAATATTTCAAGAGGGGAGTCTACATTCCTTGTGGAGATGAATGAAACTGCAAATATTCTAAATAATGCCACAGATAAAAGTCTTATAATTATGGATGAAGTGGGCAGAGGTACAAGTACATATGACGGTCTTTCCATTGCATGGGCTGTTGTAGAGTATATTCTTAGATATATAAAGGCAAAAACGCTTTTTGCCACACATTATCATGAACTTACACAGCTTGGAAATAAGGACGGTATAGTAAACTATAATGTTTTAGTTACGGAGACATTGAATAATGTTGAGTTTCTCCATAAAGTAGTACTCGGGAGCGCCAATAAATCATATGGAATACATGTGGCAAAATTTGCAGGATTGCCTAAAACAATAATCACAAGAGCTTCAAAAATTCTTGAAAGATTAGAGAGTAAAAGGACTGAAAATAAGTTATCCGAAGAAGATATTTCGTCCGAACAGCTTAATATATTTAATGCATCAAATCATATAATAATACAGGTGCTTGAGAAGATTGATATTGAAAATATTACGCCTGTTGAAGCTATAAATGAGCTAAATAAATTAAAAAAATTGATAGACTAGAAATCTATAATGATTTAATTTTAGTGTGGTTTTAATTCCGAACGGTTAGAGAATAGCCTTTACAAGTATGATTATTTTGACGATAAAGAAATAGTTGCTTATATAAAAAAGACCTGTTATAAATTTAGAGAGAATATTATTGCATGATGAAATTTAATTACTAAAACTGTAAATGAGGAATAATGACAACTGGACAGTTTAAAATAGAATCATATACGGCTGATTCTTTTATTATGATTGAAGGAAAGAAAAGCAGCAATTGTTTTTATATTATCAGAAGCGGAAAAGTCAAGACCTCTAAGGAGAATCCTGTTATATATGAAGAGCCATATAATATACTTGGTCCGGGAGATTTTTTTGGAGTAGTATCCTGTATGAGCGGTCATTCGCGTGAAGAAACAGCTGTAGCAATAGAGAGTACATCGCTTATTTGTGTCGAAAAGGAGCTGTTTGGACTGCTTATTCAGAAAAATCCGGCAGTTGCTATGAAGATAATACGTTTTTTTAGTAGAAAATTAAGACAATTTGACCATGCAATAATAAGTCTTACATTAAATACGGCAGGCGAAGAGAATCCGGCTCATCTCTTTAATGTAGGAGAGTTTTATCTAAAGAACAAGTCGATTAATCACGCAATATATGCGTTTCAAAAATATCTTCAATTTTGTCCTAATGGATTATACAAAGAAAAAGCTTTTGAGAGATTAAAATCGCTGAATTCCCCATTTACTGCTCCGGAAATGCCGTACAGAAAGGGGATGAATAGAAAATATCCGGATAATATAATGCTCTTTTCAGAGGCAGAACCCGGAGATGAGCTATTTATAATTCAGGGAGGGAGAGTAAAAATTACAAAGATTATGGAAGATGAGGTTCTATTGGCTGTTCTTAAAACGGGTGATATTTTCGGTGAAATGGCGCTCCTTGACAATAAACCCAGGAGCGCATCAGCCATATCCTATGGCGAGGTAACAGTTCTTGCAGTAAACAAGTCTAATTTTGAAGGGATTGTTCAGGCTCAGCCTCAACTCGCTACAAGATTAATTCAACTGCTAAGTGAAAGAATATGGACAGCATATAGACAGTTAGAAAATCTTATGATAAGAAGTAAACTCGGCAGAATATATGATACGCTTTTAATACAGATTGAAAAACAGAAAATATCAATAGAACCAAAAAAGCCTCATAACTTTGAATTTGGCTCTAAAGAGCTTATTAATATGGTTGGAATCCCTGCGCAGGAAGGGGAAAAACTTATTGTTCAATTATTAGAGGATAGAAATATAGAGTTAATAGAGGGAAAAATTATCTGTACTGATATTGCCGAGCTTGAAAAAACCGTAATATTTAACAGAAAACAGAGAGCAATGGAACGTCAAAGAGAAGTCAATAAAGGGACTACAAGCAAGGTCATTAGATGATTGAAAAGTTGGCAAGATTTGCAAAAATTATAAAAATTGTTATAATATCAATTCTCATAGTAGTTGTAGTTTTAATTATTACTGTAGGTTTAGTGTACTATTTTTATCCTGAAGAATCGGTTAAGGGTATTATTAAAAATAAGGCTGAGGCTGCTTTAGATAGAAAAATAGAAATAGAGTCACTTCATTATAGCTTTAAGGGTGTTGGAATCTATAATTTTGTAATCTATGATAAAACAATGGATGGTCAAGAACAGCAGGTATTAATAAAAGCTGATGAAGTTATTATTACATTTTCACTTATATCTATTATAAAAAAAGATCTTAAACTCAAAACCATCTATTTTAAAGGATTAGAGCTAAACTTTATTTTTGATAAAAACGGTATAAGCAATATTGAGCGCCTTGCTGCTGAGTTTAAAGATAAAGGAGACACAAGCAGTGATCAAAGTGTGCAGCTTTCGGAGGTAATTCTAAACGGGTGTTCTATAAAACTAATTAATCCGCCGCCCTTTATAAAGCCCTTGGAAGGGGAATATAAAATAGGAGGCACAATCAGCATAGAGGACGGGGGCGTTTTCTCGATCTCGGATACAAAATTGATCCTTCCCGATAATCGTGGTACCTTATTTCCCGAACTTAAAATTGTTACGTCCGAAGAATTTATAGTAAAAGGCAGAGTTAAGATAGAAGATACGTCGCTTTTATGGGTTTATAAATTTGCAAAAGGAGATCCGGGACTTCCGTTTGAGGTTGCTAACGGAGTGGTAAATGATTTGGAGATTACAAAAAATCATGTTATAGGATCGGCAAAAGTTACATCTACATTAAAAATATCAAAAAATATTCTTTCTGCTGACGGGAAGTGTACTGTTTATTTAAATACAAAATCCGTTCATTTAAAAGATGTTAAAGGTAAAATTAATTCGTCATCTGTAGCAGTTGATGAGATGGTTATTGAATCAGTACGCGGTGAAATAGAAAAGTTTCGTTTTTCAAATATCTCATTTCAATTGAGCGATGCAAGAGCGCTTATCAGTGATCTGCCGGCTCCGCTTTCCGGTTATGTCCAAGGTTATATATCTTTTAATAATACTTATAGCGGAAGACTTGATATAACCGATTTAAGTTATAAAGATAAAACGGATCTGTTCAGCGGTCTTACAACAACTATTGAGATAAATAATAATATATTAAAAAAGGAGAATATTCAGGTTGTTCTGCTTGGCAATAGTTCTAAGGTATCAATAGCTACAACAGACGATAAGTTTAAAAATTTTTATATTCATATTAAGGCAGAAAAACTTAATGTTAATGAAATAAAATTAGGGAATGATAAAACTAACAGTGAAAAAGTGAATGTCCCTGTAAATATTACAGGAAAGATAGAGATAAATGATATAATATATGATGATTTAATTTTTAAGAATACAAAGGCGAATATTTATGCCTCCGGCAGTATCGTTAAAGTAAATAACGCAGATACGTCAATCTTAAGCGGAACTATTTATGGGACAGGAGCAATAGATTTATCCGGAGATGCCCCGTCACTTCAAGCAAATTTGAAGTTTAACAATATTAAGCTGCAGGATATAAAGTTTAAGAATGAAAATATGAATAACAGATTGTTCGGATTTGCAGACGGGACGGCAAATATTAATCTTTTAATCAAAGATAATTTAACAGATACAATAAGAGGGAACGCTGCGTTTTCAATAAATAAAGGCAAGATTGTAGATACGGGCGTTCAAAACGGATTGATTATCTTTCTCTCAGAATTAAGGTATAAGCTGAAGAATCTTGAATTTAACAAAATCTATGGGAATATAGATATTGCTAACGGTAATTATAATATAAACTCATTTATATTTAATTCCGAAGATTTAAGGTTATCTATGAGCGGGCGGATTAATAAAGATTTAGTAGCCAATGATATGGGAATTAAGCTGGAGTTTAACAATCATTTTGTTAAAGATATACCCAGACCGGCAATGGCTGTGTTTAATGAATACTCAAGCGGTTCATGGTTTATAATACCGTTTTCAGTTAACGGAGTTATCACAGAGGCTAAAAATATTAAAATGCTGAAGAAAAATCAATAGCGCAAGTCTGCAAAATCAACCCAGCCCCCGGCTTTAACCAGTTCCTTATCAAAGTCATTTATTTTAAAGTCAACTGTTTCAGAAATTGTGCCTGATGTAAATGTGAACTTGTGATTTTCAAAATCTGTTTTAAGAAACGTCTCCCTGCCGGAAAACTTTTTAAATAACATATCTATAGTTGAGCCCGGCAGTTCGACAGCCATCATTCCGCAATTATACATGTTCTGTCTGAAAATTCTTGCAAAATCTACGGCTATTACCAAATCAATGCCGTTAACCTCCAGCGCCCAGGGAGCATGTTCTCTGGAAGATCCGCACCCGAAGTTTTCTCTTGTGACAATAGCGTTTATGTTATGTAAATCTCTCTTTGGATTAAACGTATCAAGCTTCAGGTCTTCAAGAAGATATGGTTTTAGATCTTCTTTTGTACTTTCGGTTAAATATTTTGCAGGTATGATTTCATCGGTATTAATATCAGACCTGTTAAGAAAGAGTACCTTTCCGTCAAAGTTTTTCATATATATCACTTATTCCCTTTGAAGATTTCAGAATTTACAATAACACCGGCTATTGACGTAGCTGCCGCAGTGGCAGGACTCATTAGATGTACGGTCCCTCCCTGTCCCATTCTTCCGTTGAAGTTTCTGTTTGTAGTAGATGCGCAAGTTTCACCCGGAGCAAGAACGCCGTTGCTCATTCCAAGGCATGCCCCGCACGTAGGATTTGTTACGCAAAATCCCGCTTCAATAAAAGTATTGATTATCCCTTCATCCATAGCCGTCTTAAATATCTTTGGCGTTGCAGGTGAAACTATTCCTCTTACATTTTTGCTGATTTTTTTGCCTTTAAGTATTGACGCTGCAATCCTTAAATCCTCTATGCGTCCGTTTGTACATGAACCGATGTATATCTGATCAACGGGCGTACCTGCCATTTCGCTTACAGGTTTTACCTCGTCGGGCTTAAATCCGAACGTGACCATCGGCTCTAAATCACTTACGTCAATATCAATAATTGAGTCGTACTTTGCATCATTGTCCGAAATCCATTTTTTATATTCCAAGAGAGCTTCCTCTTTGGATTTATATTCATCCTTTATATGTTCCCAAAGATATTCAACTGTTGTCATATCCGGACAGCATACTCCGCTTGTTCCTCCAGCTTCAATAGCCATATTGCACAGAGTCATTCTTGATTCCATAGACATAGAATCAATAACCTGCCCTGTAAATTCCATGATTTTATTGGTCGCTCCGTTTACGCCGATCTTTCCAATAATGTGGAGTATAATATCCTTGGCATAAACCCCTTCTCGCAGGTTTCCCGTAATATTAAACTTAATCGTTTCGGGTTTCTTAAACGTGCATATACCTTTTAATATTCCAACCTCAAGATCGGTAGTGCCTACGCCTGCTGCAAAAGCGCCGAATGCACCGTGTGTGCACGTATGGGAATCGCCCATAATAATAGTATATCCCGGTCTTGTAAAACCCTTCTCCGGAAAGATTGCATGGCATACGCCGTTGTCTCCGACATCAAAAAAATTTTTAATATTATTTCTTCTTGCCCAATCCCTTAATGTTTTAGCCTGTATGGCGGTTTTAGTATCCTTTGAAGGGGTTACATGGTCTATTACAACTTTGATTTTTGCCGGATCAAATACTCTGTCTTTATTTCTTGCAATGAGGTCATTGATTGCAACAGGCGTAGTGATTTCATGGCAGAAGACCGCATCGATTTTCAATACAGATACTCCGCCGGACAGTTCGTCAATTCTATGAGCGTCAAAAATTTTTTCCGTTATGGTCTTTCCCATATATTTCTCCATGGTTAACTTATGATGACTATTTAATTTATCGTTTAAAAAAACAAGTTTTTTTTGTTTTCACATGAGGGCATAGATTAATGGTTATGTGGTAATCGAACGGTCTATGTAATGCCTATCTCGGCTCTAATTCATATTCGTTTCTCTTTTTATACAAGAAATAGTAAGACGACCTCTTATAATCTATAGGGATTAAAACTCCGTGCGTATATGAATAGCACTCAATTTTTTCTTTCTAAATACAAACTTTAGATGATAGAGGTATATGTCATCATAATAATCATAACTGATTTCATATACATCTTTTATTTCTGAAACATCTCTGGATTTTCCAAATAAGCTTTCTATATCTTTTATAGTTGTTTCATTATTAATTTCATATTTTAAATCTGTGAAATCTAATAACAATATCGAGTCAAAAAAATTCAATTTTTTATTGATTCCTCTTGTTATATCAAATTTAGATTTATATTTATCATTATTATATACTAATACAATCCAATCTACTACTATCGACAGCTCTTTATCTTTACCTAACTTCTTTCTCTCTTTCCAATCAATATCAGGTTTACCGAATTTTTTTAATACATAATTTTCCAAATTAGTATTACTATCAAACATTTCATTAAACGGGCACTTCACAAAACCAACTAAATTTAATCCTTGCTGTTCCGGTGTTATTACTTCCTTAT
The DNA here is from genome assembly GCA_009787025.1 of Spirochaetota bacterium. Taxonomy (GTDB): domain Bacteria; phylum Spirochaetota; class UBA4802; order UBA4802; family UBA5550; genus WRGT01. The sequence continues at coordinate 8,799 of WRGT01000043.1, read as the reverse complement.
CACATGTGCAAAATAATAAAAAACATTGTGCTAATAATAGAATCTTTACTATGTTTTTTGTATAAGTCATATTGATTTCTCTTTTTATAGAAATAGTAAAACAATCCATTATAATAGATATGGATCAAATTTCATGCGTATATCTATATAATCCAGTTTTCCTTTTCTAAATACAATCTTAAGCGTATAGCCGTATGGACTGTCATCACTATAAGTATAATAATAATTGATTTCATATACATCTTCTATCTCTGTAACACCTCCAAGGTTTCCAAATAATTTCTCTATATCTTTTATAGTTGTATCCTTATTAATTCCATATTTTAAATCTGTAAAATCTAATAAAAATATCATTTTAAAAAATTCAATTTTTTTATTTATCCCTCTTGTTATCTCAAATTCATATTTTTTTTCATATCTTAACACAATCTGATCTACTTCTATTGGCGCTTTGGGCGGTTCTCTATGTAAGCCTAACTTATCTCTCCATTTACTAACACTATAAGGTTTACCGAATTTTTTTAACACATATTTTTCCAAATTAGTATTACTGTCAAATTTTTCATTAAACGGGCATGTTACAAAAGCAATTAAATTTAATTCATGCTGTTCGGTCGTTACTACTTCCTTATCACATGTGCAAAATAATAAAAAACATTGTGCTAGTAATAGAATCTTTACTATGTTTTTTGTATATTTCATATTGATTTTTTTTATCGCAATAGCAAGACTACCCATTATAATTTATACGGATCAAATATCACGTCTATGCTAATAGAGTGTAATTTTTTCTTTCTAAATACAATCTCAAGATGATAGAGGTATGGACTGCCTTTACTAAAACTATAATAATAATTGATGTCATATACATCTTCTATCTCTGTAAAATTATAAGGTTTCCCAAATAAGCTTTTTATATCTTTTATAGTTGTTTCATTATTAATTCCATATTTTAAATCTGTAAAATCTAATAAAAATATCGAATCAAAAAATTCCAATCTTTTATTTATCCCTCTTGTTATATCAAATTGATATTTTTTTTCATATATTAACTCAAGCCGATCTACTACTATTGGCGGTTCGACCAGTTCTCTATGTAAGCCTAACTTATCTCTCCCTTTACTAACACTATAAGGTTTACCGAATTTTTTTAACACATATTTTTCCAAATTAGTATTACTGTCAAACTCCTCATTGAACGGGCATGTTACAAAAGTAGCTAAATTTAATCTATGCTGTTCGGTCGTTACTACTTCCTTATCACATGTGCAAAATAATAAAAAACATTGTGCTAAAAATAGAATCTTTACTATGTTTTTTGTATATTTCATATTCGTACCTCTTTAATTTTTAAATCGTCCAACATATTTGGAATGTTTTCGGTTCTATTTAATCTTTATTGCTGTATGATCCAATTATAATTGTTTCTACAGGAGTTAATGGACGTGCAGGTGGTTTATCAAAATAATCTTTCTCCTTCGGTGTTAATTCTTTATCGGCACCACCATTGCCTTTTCCTGTTGCTTCAAGTTTCTCGTAATTAAAATCAAGTCCGGTTATATTATTTTTTGTTACGGCGCTTGTTATTTTAACTATACCATTCTCAAATTTCTGAACGTCAACTTTTTCGTTCGCCTTACCTATAACTATTTTTCTCTTCTTATTATTCTTATTATTCTTATTCACATAAGTCTCATACTGATCATTCAATAACTGCATCATTATATCCCATAAATATATTGCATTTTTTATTTCCGGAGTTTCTTGATCGTTATTTGTTGGATCTCCTTCATTGCCTCCTCCTAGAAGAAAACATCCCTTTGAGCCCCTAGTGCCATGTATAAATATTTCAGTTTCATGAGCTCCGGGAATGGGAATAGTGGGATCAGAAGGAACAGAGAGATCCTCAGGAGTAGGAACCTTAAAGAAAAAATATTTGCTGGTAGTGGAATGATATGTCACATCTGATAGAACTTTGATGTTAGGTGTCGGATGTTCAAACTTATCATTACTTCCACTACTCCATCTAACTCCTTCAACTTTTATTGGACCGGGTTTAAATGGGTCACCAAGTTTAACAGGTATAACAGCGTCAACAACTTCACCTCTTTTTGCATAAATATACTTTATAATTTGTGTTCCCGTAAGTCCCCAGCCACTATATGCCCTGACAAGCCTGTACCAATATTGATAATTGTATTTACCTGTATCTTTATTTTGATCCAACCATTTATTGTTTTTAGGTATCGGTCTTGGACCACCGTTATCAATAAACCCCTCCAGTTCGGCTTCCGCGTGCATTATTAAGGCAGGCGGCGGTCATGCAGTTAAGAAATAACCGTCGTCTTTTGCGAAAGGTATGTATTCTTCTCTATCCCCTATGCTGATTTTAAAATAAAGTTGATCTTTTAGTTTTTCAATGTCTTTTTTCAAACTTGTAATGTTCTGCCCTATAAAACTTGTTTCTTTGTAATTATACCACTCTTTATGCTTATCGTCTTTATACTTATACCACCTTCTATCTTCATAACACCATTTTTCATCCAGAAAAACCGGTATTGTTATTTCTTCTGAGTTGGTTGTTTTTGGAATTATGCCGGTCGCATCACCAATTTTTGCATCTTCTTTAAATAAATCCCAAGAAGCTGATTTTCGATATATATCTATTTTTACATTTATATCTTTACTTTTACCAAGTTTAGCAAGTGCAGCAAGACTTTCAGCAAGACCTTTTGTTTTAACAATTATTTTTACACTTTTACCATAGTCTGATTCCAGATTCTTTTCTTTCTTTTGGTCTTTATCATTAGCAGGAGGTTTTGTCTTCTTACAATCTCCGCTCATAAATTCTTCTCCCCACCAAGCATCTACTGTTATATGGAAAACATTTGTAGTATTTCCATCTTTTGTTACCATCCAGTACTTAGTCTCACTCATCATGCCTCCTGTCTGTTCTTAGTTGTTATCTAAAATTAATTGATAAGAAAATTTTCTACCTTCGTCAAGTTTTATGCTTTAACCAATACATCGGTCTCATCTTTTTCGTTATCAGGCTCTGACCCCATATTTGATATTTGAATATAGGAGCAATTTTCAAATGCCCTTTATTTTACCATATTAATTTTAAACCATCTTTTTTGTATTGTTCAAATAAGCCGTCTTTACTTATCATTGTCATATTTTTAGTTATTGCCTGCCATATTAACATTCTATCAAATGGATCTTTGTGATTTTCTTTTAATGGCAATTCGTGAAATGTGATTGCTTCATTTTCTTGTATATCTATTACAGTAAAATCCATATCTCTTGCAAGTTGAGGGAATTTTTTTATGTTTACATTTTTAAATGAAAATTTTTTCATTCCTGTCTTTAGTGCTATTTCCCAAAACGAAACAGTACTTACACAAATTTCATTGTTTTTATTATAGATTATGTTTTTACAATTTTCACTGAGGTTTTCTGTTTTTAATGCGGTCCAAATAAATGTATGCGTATCCAATAGATAAATCATATTCCCAAAAATTCTTCTTCAGAAATTTTACCGTCTCCATTTATAATAAATGTTGCTTTCCCATCTAAAACTCCAATTTGTCTGGTGCTATCCATATTTCTAATTGGGACTATCATAGCAATTGGTTGTTTCGATTTGCCATATAAAATCTTAACACTTTCTCCATTTTTCACACGAACAAGTACGTCAGAAAAATGAGCTTTTATTTCAGCAACAGTTAATGCCTTTACTTTCATGTTTTTAACATAAAATATTGTTGCCAATGTGTCAATTATTTTTGAGTAAAATTTTTAAGAGAATAGAATTTATTTCAGGCAATTAATTTTTTTTAATTATTTTTCTAAAATGTATGCTCTGACCCAACATCATTATAAAAATGTCGGCGTTGACAGGTCTGTAATTATGCCAAATCATATACATTTAATTTTGATAATACAAAATAATAAGGCAGGCGGGAGATTGATAATCTCCCCTACGACGTGTCAATAATCGTCACAGCCGGATGAACTTATATCTTAACCAACACATCAGTCTCATTTTTTTCAGGGGATTCCTCTGCGCCGTATTTTTTTTGATGAGACAGGCATATCTCACCCTGCTTTAGAGAAACTTTTATAGATAGTTTTTCAAATCCTTTTTCCTTTAGTATTAGTTCTGCAATCCTGTCTTCAATTTCGCGTTGAATTAATCTTCTTAAATTTCTTGCTCCTGTTTTAGGATCAAATCCTTTATCTATCAGGTAATCTTTTACAGGTTTAAGAACTTTTAGTTCAATATTATTTCTCTTAAGTTTTTCATAAACCTCTTCTAACATTATATTTACTATTTCAGCCATGTGTCCGATTTCTAATTTGTTGAAGACTACAACTTCATCTATCCTGTTTAAAAATTCGGGAGAAAATATTTTTTTTAAGGAAGTATCCGCATTATCCTTATTAAAAATTTCTTTTGACATTTTATTAAAGCCGAGGGAGCCGGTGTTATCAATATTACTGTTCCCCATGTTTGACGTCATTATTATAACGGTATCTCTAAAACTCACGGTAATACCCGACGAATCCGTTAATTCCCCCTGATCGAGTATTTGAAGAAGTATATTAAAAATATCAGGGTGCGCCTTTTCGATCTCGTCAAGGAGCACAACCGAATATGGTTTCCTTCTCACCTTCTCCGTAAGCTGACCTCCCTCTTCATAGCCTATATAGCCGGGCGGCGAACCTATTAACCTTGAAACGGAATGTTTTTCCATAAATTCGGACATGTCCAATCTAATAATACTTTTGTTATCGCCGAAAAGAAATTCTGCCAAAGCTCTTGCAAGCGCTGTCTTTCCTACGCCGGTTGGTCCTATAAAAACGAATGAACCGTTTGGTCTGTCTTCTCCTCCAAGACCTACTCGCGACCTTCTAATAGAACAGCTTAACGTATCTATAGCCGGTTTTTGCCCAATGACACGGCTGTTTAAAAACTCTTCCATTTTAAGAAGTTTATTCGATTCGTCCTCTTCAATGCTTTCTACAGGGATACCTGTCATCTCTGCTACAACCTTTGCAATTAAATTCGGCTTAATAACTATTTCGTATTCGTCGGCTCTATTCAGCCATTGGGCATAGATAGATTCCATTCTTTCTTTTTTCTCTGCTATTATATCCCTGATACGCGCTGCCTGTTCGTATTCCTGAGCCTGAACAAGTTCTATTTTATTTTCATTGAGACGCCCTATCTCATTTTCAAGCTCTGTAATTTCCTCAGGCTTTTCAATATTTTCAAATCTTGCCATTGCCCCTGCTTCATCTATTATATCAATTGCCTTATCCGGAAAAAATCTGTCATATATATATCTATGTGATAAATAGACAGCCTCTTCGAGTGCATCTTCGGAAAATTTCACCTTATGGAAAATTTCATAATTATTCTTAAGTCCCTTTAGAATATTGAGCGTATCCTCAGAGCTTGGCTCATCAATAATAATATTCTGAAAACGGCGTACGAGGGCGCTGTCTTTTTCAATATACATTTTATATTCCGAAAGGGTTGTGGCGCCTATACATTGAAGTTCACCTCTGGCAAGGGCAGGTTTTAATATATTTGCCGCATCTATTGCGCCTTCGGCAGCTCCGGCTCCTGTAATGGCATGAACCTCATCAATAAATACTATCAGTTTCTCCTGCGTTGATATCTCTGAAATGAGCTTCTTAAGCCTCTCTTCAAACTCACCGCGGTATTTTGTACCTGCAACAATTGCAGACAGGTCAAGTGTCAGAAGCTTATAGTTATAGAGGCTCTCGGGGACATCTTCATTTATTATCTTTTGGGCAAGACCTTCAACAATAGCAGTCTTTCCAACCCCTGCTTCTCCGATGAGAATTGGGTTATTCTTTCTTTTCCTTGATAAAATTCTTATTACACGGGCTATCTCAGCCTCTCTCCCTATTACCGGGTCTAACTTTCCTTCGGCAGCCAGAGCTGTCAGATCAGTAGCAAACTCTTCAAGGGATGAGGTCTTTGATTCGGTTTTGATAGAAATGCTTTTAGGGGTTGAGCGCAATCCAAGTACTCTCACGATCTCTTCCTTGATTACATTATATGTAATCCCCCTCTCTTTTAATTCTTCCAAACCGCTGCAAGAGCCGTCTTTGAAAACAGCAAGGAGTATATGCTCTGTGCCTATATATGAATTTTTTAGGATTTTCGCCTCTTCCCGTGAGATTTCAACGACATTTCTAAATCCGTGATTTACAGGAATCTTCCATTCCTGAATTTTATTTGCAGATTGCGTAAGATTTTTCTCTAGTAAAAATATAAGATTTTCAAAATTAATATTAAGGTTTTTCAGAATTCTTGACGCTACAGAATCGTCGTCTTTAAGCAGAGATAACATTATATGCTCAGGACCTAATATCCCGGAATTAAGTCTTCTCCCTTCATTTTGCGCAGAGAGTTCAATTATTTTTTTTGATTTTTTAGTAAACTCAAACATTGGAATCACCGCATTTTTTTAATTCCGTACGCAAGAATAGGGCTCTGTAATCATCGCTGTCAATAATGCTGTTAAATTTTATGCCGAAATATTCCTGAAGGTGAGCCCATTGAATTTTTACCATCAAATCATTTATAGCAGCTAAGCTATAATTTTTTATTACAGACATAACAATTCCAAGCCTTATACGCGATAGATGCTCTACTGCTTCAACATAGTTTAGTCTTCTTGCATATAGAAGAATCCCCAGAGATCTCAATGAACTGTCCTCCAGTTCGTTTTTTGAAATGGCAAAAAAATCATCTCTGGCATCGTCTTCTAATTTAATAATTCTATTTATAATATCATCGGCAGTCTCAATAATACCTGTTTCTGTCATTCCAATATTTTTTTTACTGCTAATAATGTATAGCCCGCCTGTTATTCTTCCTGTATTGCCGAGTGTTCCTGTAATCTGAAATCCATACTCTCTAATAAAATGTACAGATCCACTGATTCTCTTAAACGCAGTAAGTATTGGGAGATGCATTATTACGGAAAGCTTGAGTCCTGTCCCAACATTAATTGGGTCGGATGTCAAGTATCCGAAATCTTCGGAAAAAGCATATTTAACCACACTGTTAAGCGTATCATCAATATCATCTGCATCTTTATAAGTTTCATTTAATTGAAATCCGGAGCGTATTACCTGAATCCTAAAGTGGTCGGTGTCATTTATTAAGATTGTGAAATCGTTTGAGTTGTTTATGAGAATAAGGCATTTGTCTGAATTTTCCATCTCACTTGTTATTATATTTTTTTCAAGGAGGAGGCGTTTTTCATGGAGGTCTAACTCATTCATGTCAAAGCATATTGTGTTTTTCCCAAATGCTGTTTTTGAAATAAAACTTTCAGCAATATCTTTAATAAGATAAAAATCTCTATCATTCATTGAATCATGAAACGGTATGAAATTTGCGTTTCTTCCTATCCTTACTCTTGTTGACAGAACAATGTCGTTTCTTGGACCGCTCTGCTCCCAAAAATTTTTTCTGTTATTTACAACCTCTCGTACTTTGTACATCTTGCCTCAATTAATTCTGTTTTAATGTCAGCTTTATCTCCCTTATCTTGTCTCTTAATATGGCTGCTTCCTCATATCTCTCATCATTTACTGCAGAGTCAAGCTGAGCTTGAAGATCGCCGGCATTTTTTGTATTAACACTATAATTTCTCTGTTCGTCATTGACATAATATACCTTTTCATTATAAAGCGGCGATTTACCTATATGCCTTGTTTCGCCATGGTAACCTGTAAGAACAGGCGTTATAAATTCAGACATATTACTATAACACTCAGGGCAGCCGAGTTTTTTATCCCTTTTATAATCAATAAAACTGGAACCGCAGGCTGTACAAAACTTGCCGTCTTTATAATCCGTAATTTCGTCAATATTCATGAATGTGAGCATTTCAGGTATTGAGATTGAAAAGTCGGATATTTTTGCATTGAGACCTACTTCGTTTGCGCAGTTTTCGCACAGATGAATCTCCGAGCGCATATCTTTTATAACCTCCGAGAGGTGAATGCTGGCTTCATTTTTTTTGCATCTTTCGCAAATCATATATTTCCCGTTTTAATAGTATTTTTCTATTCTACATATAATTGAGAATGGTTTTTTATGTAAATCATTTTTTTAAAAAGAGGCGGATGATTCATGTAATTCCATTTTTGTAATAACAATTGTCAGTCCACCTTGCCGGATTATTTTCGATATATTCTGTGATTCGATTATATTCATCATTATTACGGATGATATGGTCGTGGAATGATTTTTGCCATGGGGAAAATCCTAATTTAATGGAAATTGCCCGTTTCCATTGATTTATGATTTGCGAAATCGCAGGGGCGGCATTTTGCCGCCCGCTGTCCTTATAAAATTTGTCGTGCCCGCTGCCTTTACAAAATTTGCCACATTCGCTGCCTTTACAAAATTCACACCGTCCGCTGTCTGCAATTGCAATGATCATATGGACATGATTTGGCATTATAACATATTTATCAATCGCTACATTTGTATATGTTGTAGATAATATTGTAATTTCGTCTTTCACGATTTGTCCGATTTCGTTTAATTTCATGTTACGGTTTGATTGCGGGTTGTGGTTTGATTGCGGGCGATTGGCGGATGATTGCGGGCGGCAGGATGCCGCCCCTACGATGTGGCCAAAAATTTCATGTTTGTCTCGTCCTGAAATAGGTTTACACTAAAAAAAACTAAAGGAGTAAACCGATGTTAGGATTAAGAGATTTTAAAGTAGAAGAAGT
>WRGT01000042.1 GCA_009787025.1 Spirochaetota bacterium | reverse complement strand
TAAATTTCGAAAATAATTTACTGAAAGTGGTTAAGAAAAATTAGATAGAGATGAAAATCTTATCAAAAATTAAAAATTCAACAGTCTCATGGGAATACAACCATAGCCTCTGCATTAGCATATCCCAATTTACAATATTCTATTTTTCTTTCCGGTTTACCATCTGCTCTCAATAATTCTTCGCCTTTAGATTCTAAAAATTGTCGTAATTTTATTTTACTTTCTGAATCGAGTTTGGAATCCTTTCCACTGAATATTTTATCGTTTTCTTTAAATTCTCTGTGTAAATGGATGAATATACTGTTTTCATCGATTGATAAATTATCATGCAAAATAGTTTTTATCTTATTTTCTATTCCTTCAAAACCAACAGTAAATATGAAATGTTTGGGAATAGACTTGATTTTATTTTTGGAATCTTCTGCTAGTTCTGATACATGTTTTTCTGATAATTTTAATTCTTGTGGAAGTGATTCTTTTTACCCCAATAGCTCCGCCAGAATGTTTATTAACTGCAAACCTGAATTAATATTATCGTCATAGATAATAATTTTATCACTTTGTCTCAAAAGATTGTCGCTTAAATCAGATAAAAAAACATTTTCTCTATCAATATCTATTTTATCTCGTAAATAATATGGAAACAGTGAAGCACTATCTGTTTGATTACCCAAAAAAGCTATTCCTATTTTTTTATTATTCTCTTTTATTTTTTTAAGAATATCGCGTATTTTATTTACTAATAAATCTCTGTCATAGAGTTCTATATGTGTAATAAAATCAAGTGCTATGGGTTGTAAATCGTCTGAGAATTGGTTAATATATGTTGTTACACTATTGAGTGATATAACTTCCCAATTTTGAGACGACTGAAATTGTTTTAACTTTTCAATAACAATTTTGATTTTTTCGTTGGCCTCTTCTTTATTTAAATAATCGGAAATGGGTCTAATTCTAGGTAAATCTTTATAATAGCTATTTGACAATAGTTTGTTTTTATGTTCTTTAGCTTTTGTATATATACTATCCGATATAATTCCTTCAACATTAAAGACCTCGTTTATTTCTCTAAAAATAACAGTTTCAGTAGCGATACTAATCAGCGAACAGACTTCTTTTGGCGCGAAAACATATGCTTATATATATGGCTCTGACCCCTCACTTTTTTTTAAAAATTTTTCGTCCTCCAACGTATTAGTTATAAAGACTAACTAATACGTTGGAGGTAAATCATGCCAAGACCGCTAAGAAAAATTCAGCCGGAATCAACTTATCATTGTTTTTCCAGATGCCAGGGCTTAAATCAACTTTTGGAAAATAAAATTGCAAAAAAATGTTTCATAAAAGCTATTGAAATGTGTCAGCGTAAGTATATGTTTGAACTAAATGCTGTAGAAATCGTCAGCAATCATTTTCATCTAATGATAAGAACATTGCTGGGTAAAGAATCGATATCCCTCATAATGCAGTATATTAAAGCAAGAACTGCAGAAATGTACAATAAAGAGACCGGAAGAGTGGGACCGTTTTGGAATGAACGATTTGGATGTACAATAATTGAAGAAGCGGATAATCCGATTGGATATTCCTTGCATGCATTCTGGTATATAGCTATGAATCCTGTGAAAAAAAGAGAAAGCTGCGATCCGAGAGAGAATTATATCGGTTTTATAAACTGCTATTTAACAGAAGATTATGAACTTCCGCATCCAATAAAGATTACATTACACTATTCCTTTTATAGTTTAGGAGAAAATTTCTCAGAATGTGCGAGGAAATTTTTATTCTATGAGGATGCTTATCGTAAGAGGTTAGCAGTATACTTTTAGTATAGATTATATTTAAAATTCTCCACAAAATTTATGGCTCCGAAAGATGGTCTGGTTTCCTCATGTTTAAATTTTGCTGCACATGGTATTTTTATGGATACGGGCACGGTGTATTGGTAAATATGTCATTAAAATTTGCATTGGATTGCTTATTATGACTTGATTTTATGAAAAAATTGGCTTAATATTGAAGGAGGTGGGACAGGTGGTGGGTATGGGACGGTCTGGGTCAGAGCATGTAACTATATGAGGGTAAATACTATTTACTATTTATACTCAGGGTCAGAGCCTTATCCCAAAAAACTATCTATTTTAAAATAATTTCTTGCTAATTGTAGCATAAACTTAAATTATGATCCCAGACTCAAATAACTGCATGCCGTAAAATATTAAAGACCAAAATCAATAGGATTACAGATATGCTCGAAATAATATTAAATAAGATCTTCGGAACAAAACCTGAAAGAGACAGAAAAAAACTACAGCCTTATGCCGACATGATTAATGCCTTAGAAGCCTCAACATCAAAAATGACCCATGATGAGATACTCTCTAAAACTGCAGAATTTAAGACAAGAATCGGAAAAGGCGAGTCCCTTGATGCTATTCTTCCGCAAGCATACGCAATTGTCAGAGAGGCTTCGGTTAGAACGCTTGGCATGAGACACTTCGATGTTCAGCTTATGGGCGGCGTTGTTCTGCATAAGGGGCAGATCGCAGAGATGAAAACAGGTGAGGGGAAAACGCTTGTTGCCACACTGCCTGTTTATTTAAACGCTCTTTCCGGTAAGGGCGTACATGTAGTAACGGTTAACGATTACCTTGCAAGACGTGACGCGGAGTGGATGGGACCGATATATAGATATGTAGGTTTGGATTATGGCGTAATTCAGCATAATATGCATCCGATCGAAAGACAAAGGGCTTATGGCTGCGATATAACTTATGGAACTAACAATGAGTTTGGTTTTGACTATTTAAGGGATAATATGGTTGAGCATCGCAGCTTAAAGGTTCAGAGGGGATTAAATTTTTGTATAGTTGACGAGGTGGACTCAATCCTGATAGACGAATCGAGAACTCCATTGATTATATCCGGTTCGGCAGAGGAATCTACAAAAAAATATATGCAGGTAAACAAAATTATTCCTCAGCTAAAAGATGGAGTTGACTACGAAGTAAATGAAAAAGATAAGAATGTAACATTGACCGAAGATGGTGTTGCTCATGTTGAGCGTATATTGAAGATTGATAATCTCTATGATAACAGGCATATTGATATAATTCATCATATACATCAGGCGTTGAAGGCTCACATGGTCTTTCATCGTGATATAGATTATATAGTTAAGGACGGGCAGGTAATCATTGTAGATGAATTTACGGGAAGATTAATGCCCGGTAGAAGATTCTCAGACGGACTTCATCAGGCGCTTGAAGCAAAAGAGAATGTCACAGTAGCAAGAGAGAGTCAGACATTGGCATCAATTACCTTCCAGAATTATTTCAGGATGTATAATAAACTTTCAGGTATGACAGGTACTGCCGAAACAGAATCCGTAGAATTTAAAAATATCTATGGATTGGATGTTGCCGTTATACCGACAAATCTCCCGCTTATAAGAGCAGACAGACCTGACCGCATATATAAGACAGAGAGGGCAAAATATAATGCCATTGCCGCAGAGATAGCAGATTACAGTTCAAAGGGAAGACCTATTTTGGTGGGAACAATCTCCATTGAAAAATCGGAAAAGCTCTCCAATCTTCTCAGATCAAAGGGGATAATTCATAATGTGCTGAATGCCAAGTACCATGAAAAGGAGGCTCAGATTGTAGCTGAGGCAGGGAGACCCGGCGCTGTAACAATAGCAACTAATATGGCAGGCCGTGGTACTGACATTGTACTGGGCGGCAAGAAGACTTATGTGGATGAATTGGACTCACACAAGGCTGTACATGATAAAGAGCTATGGGATAATTTTAAATCTAAGATTATTGTTTCGGATTTTGATGAGGCAGAAAAATTAGTAGAGCAGATGCAGGGACAGGATAAAAATAAGGGAATTTCTGTTATTAAGAACGGACGTGAATGGGTTGCGAATAATAAAAAAGTTGTTGAAGCAGGAGGTCTTCACATTCTCGGCACGGAGAGGCATGAAGCAAGGCGGATAGACAATCAGCTCAGAGGTCGTTCGGGAAGACAAGGTGACCCCGGATCATCAAGATTTTATCTCTCTCTTGAAGATGAGTTAATGAGACTTTTTGCATCGGAGAGAATCAGCAAGATTATGGATAGATTGGGATTTGAAGAGGATCAGGAGATTGAAAGTCCCATGGTCTCAAAAGCTATTGCAGGCGCGCAAAAACGCGTTGAAGGGAGAAACTTTGAAATAAGAAAACATCTCTTAGAATATGATGATTTGATGAATTCACAGAGGACCTATATATATAAAAAGAGAAATGAGCTTCTTGATGGAGCAGATATTTCCCATGAGATTAAAGAATATTTTAAAGATGTAATTGAGGACAGGGTTGAATTTTTTTCAATGGGTCAACGGCATCCTGAACAGTGGGATCTTGATGGATTAAAAAGCTGGTTTAAACAGAAATTTACGGTTGATCTGGATTATGGTGAAATAAAACTATCTGCAATGTCATTTGAGAAATTTGTTGAGTTGCTTTCTGAAAAAGCGGAAAAAGTTTATGCTTTAAAGGAAGAAAAAAACGGGTCTGCCGATATGAGGATCATCGAAAGACTTATATCTTTACAGATATTTGATAATAAATGGAGAGATCATCTTTTAGCAATGGATCATCTTAGAGATGGTATATGGGCAATGGGTTATGGTGAAAAGAATCCCCTTGTTGAATATAAAATAGAGGGATCGCGGATTTTCAGCGGTATGCTTGGAAAACTAAAAGAAGAGATTATCGAATTTTTGATGAAAGTGGAAATCCAAAAAATAGAAGAGGAGATTCCGGCCTCTCATGCGCCTGTAGGACATGAGTTCCATGCTGAGGTGGATCAATTTCAAACAGGGGGAATTCCTGCGCAACAGGTTCAACAGATGGCTCCTAAAAACAAACAGAGTGTTGAAAAAGCAACAGAGGGCGGGGTTAAACGTAAAAAGATAAGAAGAAGCAGAAGGAGCTAAATGAAATCACCCTTAATGAAGAGTGTCTCCGGAATAAGAGGCATTGTAGGAGAGAGTTTTACCCCTGATTTGTTATCGAGCGCAGCATCAGCTTTTAGCAGATATGTTAATTACGGCGCTGTAGTTGTCGGACGAGATTCAAGACCTACAGGCGAATCTGTTTCAATGAACATTATATCCTCCCTGTTACTTGCCGGTTGCAATGTTATTGATATTGGTATAGTTCCGACTCCCACTGTAGAGATTATGGTTAAAGAACTCAAAGCTGCGGGTGGTATTGTAATATCGGCATCTCATAATCCTGTTGAATGGAATGCGCTTAAATTTATAAACAGCAGCGGAACATTCCTTACAAGCAGAGAGATTAATAAACTCTTTAAATTGATGGAGTCGTCATCTGCATTTAAGAAATGGGATAGAGTCGGTAAGCTTGCAAAAAATCAGAATGTGGAAGATATACACATTAAAAAAGTATTGGATTGCATTAATATAAAAAAAATACAAAAGAGAAAGATACACGTTGTTCTTGATTCTGTGAACGGAGCAGGGTCTTTAATAACTCCAAATTTACTCAACAGATTAAATTGTAAAGTCACAACAATAAATTGTAAGCCCGATGGTCTGTTCCCTCGAGGCGCCGAACCTCTCCCTGAAAATTTATCGCAGCTTTCAGAAACTGTAATTAAGAATAGAGCAGATATAGGTTTTGCCCAAGATCCCGATGCAGACAGGCTGGCTGTTGTTGATGAAAACGGCAGACCTATAGGCGAGGAATACACGATTGCGTTAGTCACAGAGCATATACTTTCAAAGAAAAAAGGGAGCGTTGTTGTAAATCTGTCAACGACAAAGGCAGTTGAGGATATAGCTTTAAAGTTTAAGGTTCCTTTTTTTAGAGCAAGAGTTGGTGAGATAAATGTAGTTGAAGAGATGATGAAGAGAGGCGCAGTAATAGGCGGCGAAGGCAATGGCGGAGTTATATCTCCGGAGATACATCCGGGAAGGGACAGCCTCGCCGGAATTGGTTATATATTAGAGATGGTCTCTGAAAGAGACAAAAAGTTATCGGATATAGTAAAAGAATTACCTGCCTATTATATGAAAAAAGGGAAGGTCTCTCTTAAGCAAGGTATAGATATGGATTCGGTATTGGCAAATATTAAACAGCAGTTTAAGCATGAGAAGATTTCACATATTGACGGACTTCGGATAGATTTTAATAAACATAGAGAATTTAAGAACGGCTGGGTACATTTAAGGTCTTCCAACACAGAACCTGTTTTTAGAATTATAGCAGAGTCTGCTTCTATTAAAGAGAGCGAATTGATCTATAACTATTTCGCGGGTATTATAAAGGGACTGTAACAAAGATTCCGTTTTACCTCATTGCCGTAACGGCAATTCATGCCAATGTATCGTAAAATATGCTTCTCAGACAGCCCCTCTTATATCTCTTCAAATCTATTGCTCTTTAGAGACTTGTAAGCAGCGTGAACAAGTTTTAACTCCATCTCTATTCTATTAAGATCAGGTTCCCATGGTTTGCCTTTAATGAAGTTATCAACAAATGATGAAAGCATTTTCTTGTAGCCAAGGAAGTCGCTTGTATCTGCAAAGAATTTCTTCTTTTTTTTGCCATAGGCGGATATGAACAGTCCGTTACTTTCAAATGTAATTACACCGTCTGTGCCGTAAATCTTTGACAGGGACATTCCCTTAAATCTGTTTGGGATTCTCCATGAATGGAATAATTTACCGCTTATACCATTGTTAAATTTTACCATAAGATTTAAAGAATCTTCAAATGGAATATTTGTTTCATATTCAATGTTAGGTTTTAAAGCTATGACGCTTTTAGGCTCTGAGCCTGATAATGAAACAAGGAGATTGATCCAATGGACTCCTCCTTCAAGAAGCGCTCCGCCGCCCATTAACTCCTTATCAGCCCGCCAGCCTGTAATTTTATCTTTATTAGACTTATTTATTTCAATAAATAGAGGTTTCCCGATATAATCTTCTTCTATTAATTTTTTTATTTTAGTGACCATTGACTTGAAGTAATAGTTTTCTGCCACTGCACAACGCACCTTGCTTTTTTCAACAGCTAAGGTGATCTTATTTAACTCGTTTAAATTTCTTGTTACAGGTTTTTCAATGATAATATGTTTACCGTGCCTTGCCGCTTCACTGGCTATCTCTGCATGATAAGCATGAGGCGTAGTAATGAATATAATATCAACGTCAGTGTTATCAAAGGCATGTTGTAAACTGGGGATTGCACTTATACCGCTAATCTTTGATTTGAATTCCAAAGCTTTTTTATAGTCTTTATCATAGGAGTAGAGTGGAAGTCCTTTATATAATTTTCTGAGTAGTTTTGAATGATTTTCAGCTATTTTCCCGCAGCCGACAAAACATATTCCCGGAAGTTTAGAAGTCATATTAGTACCCCTGATTTATTTTTATATATTAGTTTAATTGCAGCCGGAACATCCGCCGCAACTGTTGGCGTCACCGCAGCCGCAGTCAACATTAAGACCGAATTCGATCTCATCTTCGGTCGCCTCTCTCATATCAATTATCTCAACATCAAAATGAAGTTTTTGACCTGATAGTGGATGATTTCCGTCTAATGTTACTTCATTATCGGCAATATCCACAATTGTCAGTATCTGCATACCGTCTTCATCATATGCCTGCAACTGCATGCCTATTTCAATCTTCGGCAGATGTGACAGTCTGTCTTTTTCTATTGTTTGAACAAGTTCTTCATATCTGATGCCATAACCATCCTCAGGTTCAATTGAAGCATGAAATTTATCGCCGACCTTTTTCCCTTCAAGTTCGGTCTCAAGACCGGGAATTATATTTCCCGAACCATGAATATATGTTATTGGTGTGCCGTTAGTTGAACTATCAATAATTTCACCGCTGTCATTTTTCAGTGTATATTCGAAAGTTACAACCTTATTTTCATTAATCGTCTGCATTATATACCTCGCCATTTCTTATCATAAAAAAATAGTTAAATAGTCAATTATATTATATATAATTTTTAAATATTTTTGTTATTCATAAATATTCAAGTCAAACTATTTTAAGAAAATAATCTAAAAATAAAAGCAGGATTGCTGTCTGAATTTATATTGATCGTGAAAAATTGTGGACATTTACCCTATTGTTTTAAATAAATTCATTAATTGGAGAGTATTTATGCCCGAATCAAACTTTGCGAAATTTAGAGTAGAAGTATTTTATAGAAAAGATGATCCGAGGGGAAGCGCATTAAAAAATAGATTTATAGCTTTAGGTTATTCGATTGATAAGGTTTACTTAACCGATAATTATCTGCTGAATATTGATGTAGAAGAAACCAAAATTAAAGAAGCTGCAGAGCTTCTGATTCAGCCTGTTACGCAAGATTTTAAAATAAACATGCCATATAACCCCGATGATTTTGATTATTGCATAGAGATCGGATATTTACCCGGTGTTACGGATAATGTTTCCAACACTGTTAGAGAATCGCTGGAAGATTTTTTTAAGAAAAAACCAGATAAGGAGAGATCGGTTTTTTGTACAACGTCATATTTTTTTAAGGGTGAATTAAATAAAAAGACAATACAATCGATCGGAGTCGAGCTTTATAATCCTCTGATACAAAGGATAAAGATTTTATCGAAAGATGAATATATCTCAGAAAACGGTATGGGATTTCTAATACCTGTAGTAAATATTTCCGAGAGCGACTCAGTAGATAGAATAGATTTAAATATAGATGAAGAATCATTGATGCTATTAGGCAAGGACGGAATATTAAACAGTGACGGAACCAGAAGGGGACCTCTTGCTCTTGATATGCTGTCAATGAATGTTATAAAAGATTATTTCTACAATGAAGAAAAGAGAGATCCGACAGATATTGAGCTTGAGTCAATTGCTCAAACATGGAGTGAACATTGCAAGCATACAATCTTCGCATCATCAATTGATGATGTGACTGAAGGTATATATAAAACATACATAAAAGATGCTACAACAAGAATAAGAAAGGAGAAGGGCTATAATGATTTCTGTGTGTCTGTTTTTACGGATAATTCGGGAGGTATTATTTTTGATGACAATTATATAATTTCCGATAAAGTTGAAACGCATAACAGCCCAAGCGCCCTTGATCCGTTTGGCGGAGCTATAACAGGAATTATTGGAGTCAACAGAGATTCCATAGGATTTGGATTAGGCGCAAAGCCTGTTGCCAATCGCTATGGGTTCTGTTTTGCAGACCCTGACAATGAAGCTCCGATCTATAGAAATAAATCCCATGATTCCAAACTTCTATCGCCAAGAAGAATTATGGAAGGAGTCGTATCAGGAGTTAATGCAGGAGGGAATACATCAGGAATTCCTACCCCTCAAGGTTTTATTTATTTTGACGATAGATTTAAAGGCAAACCCCTTGTATTTGTAGGCACCATAGGTTTAATCCCGCGAAGGGTTATGGGAGAATCCTCTGTAGTAAAAAGAGCAAAGGATGGCGACTGTATCATTATTGCAGGAGGCAGAGTAGGCAGAGACGGAATCCACGGAGCAACCTTTTCCTCCGAAGCATTAAGTTCGGGCAGCCCTGCTACTGCCGTACAGATCGGCGATCCCATTACTCAAAAGAAACTCTCCGACGCTTTGATAAAAGAGGCAAGAGATGCAGGACTTTACAATTCAATAACAGATAACGGCGCAGGCGGATTATCATGTTCTGTTGCCGAGATGGCTAAGGAATCGGGAGGATTTATTGTTGAATTGGAAAACGTTCCTTTAAAATATAACGGCTTGTCAACCTGGCAGATATGGGTAAGCGAATCGCAGGAGCGCATGACTCTCTCTGTTCCTGAAAATAAAAAAGATGAATTTATAGCGTTGATGAATAAAAGGGGCGTTGAAGCGACAGTTATCGGAAAGTTTACTTCGTCAGGGAGAGGTATCGTAAGATATAGAGGGGAAGAAATTTTTAATCTTAAACTTGATTTTCTCCATGACGGACTTCCTAAAAGAACTTTGTTCACAGAAGAGATTGTCAGCTCTCATGAATCAATAGAATTTAATGAACCTGAAGATTATAATGAAGTTTTTCATGATATGATTGCCCGCTTGAATATTTGCAGCTTTGAATTTATATCAACACAGTATGACCATGAGGTTCAGGGAAATTCTGTCATCAAGCCCATACAGGGTAAGGGAAGAGTAAATTCAAATGTGTCGGTAATAAGACCTCTGCTCGATTCATGGAAGGGTGTAGTTCTCTCACAGGGATTATATCCGTCATATAGCGATATTGATACGTATTGGATGGCTGCATGTTCAATAGATACTGCTGTGAGGAATGCAATTTCGGCAGGAGCTTCAATCGAGCATCTTGCAATACTTGATAATTTTTGCTGGTGCGATTCAAATAACCCGACAAGGCTTTGGCAGTTGAAAAAAGCAGGTAAGGCTTGTTATGATATTGCAGTTGCCTATGGAACGCCGTTTATTTCCGGCAAAGACAGTATGTTCAATGATTTTAAAGGCTATGACAAAGATTTTAATGAAATAAAAATATCCATACCTCCGACACTTTTAATATCATCAATCGGCGTAATGAATGACATAACAAAGTCTGTGACCATAGACTTTAAATTTTCCAATGATCTTATCTATTTAATAGGACTTACAAAGGATGAAACTGGCGGGAGTGAATATAATGCATATATGGGAGAAAAAATTCGGGACAGCAGATTTATAGGCAGTAATGTTCCAAAAGTGGAGCCGGACCTTTCAAAGAAAGTCTATAAAGCTATGGAGACGGCAATAGATGAAAGACTCGTAGCATCATGTATAAGCGTTGAGAGAGGCGGACTTGCAGTTGCGTTAGCAAAATCTTCTCTTGCAGGAATGATTGGCTGTGAGATTAATCTCGCAGAAATAAAGAGCAGTGATATATTGAGAGATGATATACTTCTCTTTTCCGAATCACAGGGAAGATTTCTTGTGTCAATAAATCCTGAAAATAAAGATAAATTTAACAGTATCTTTTCAACTCTGCCATGTTCATGTATTGGGAGTACAAAAAACGGATCTTCATTTGAAATAACGCTTGATGGCAAAAAGATTATAAACACTGATATTTTAAATATTGAATATCATTATAAAAAGAAGTTAAGAAAATATTAAGGAATCTGAAATGGCAAAACCTGAAACTTTAATCATTGCCGGATTTGGACTAAATTGCGAAGAGGAGACAGCCTTTGCATTTAAAACTGCAGGGGCGTCTGAAAAAATAATACATATTAATGATCTCATTGAAAATAAAAATATTTTAGATCAGTATAAGATACTTGTATTTCCCGGAGGATTCTCTTATGGTGATGATACCGGCAGCGGAAAAGCTCTTGCAAACAGATTAAATAATAATCTCAATGATGAAATCAGGAAGTTCATTGAACGCGACACATTGATCTTGGGTATATGTAACGGATTTCAGGTATTGGTAAATTTGGGTCTGCTTCCTTTATTGGATGTTGATATTAAGGCTCAATCGGCGCTTGAGTATAATGGTACATTCAGGTACCAATGCAGATGGATTGATGTTATGATAGAAAAAGATTCTCCGGCTATTTTTACAAAGGGGATTGAAAGGATGCACATACCTGTTGCGCACGGCGAGGGTAAATTTTATGCAGAGGACAGTATATTAAACAGGATTGAGTCTTTGAGTCTTGTTACAATGAGGTATATGAAAGCAGGAGTCAGAGCTGAGTTGGAGTTCCCTTATAATCCGAATGGTTCTATTAATGATATAGCATCAATTTGCAGTCCAAACGGTCGAATTATGGGTATGATGCCACATCCTGAAAGGGGAATGTTTTTTACACAGAGAGACGACTGGCCGTTGCTGAAAGAGATTTATTTAAGAGACGGCTCGGAGCTTCCTGTTTACAGTGATGGATTAAAAATATTTAATAATGCGGTAGATTATTTTAAGTAGGAGGGTGTAATAGAAATTCCGTTTTACGCCATTGCCGCATTTTAACTTCATCCGCGGAGGTTATTTAATCTATACTGAACATTGTCTATCCGTTCGTTGTAAAATGAGACTTTTGTTACAGCACTTAGACATAGTCAGTTTGGACGCGTGATAGAAAAATAAAATTCAATAAAAGGATAATTAAATATGAAACAGATAATTTTACTGCACTTACTAATTATAATTATTTTGACCGGGTGTTCCAATTTGTTTGTCAGCTCTTTAAATCAAAAAATGGTTGCATCAATTAAAATTGGCGTTGCTCCCGGCGAGATACAGATTCAGACTGAAGAAACAGACGGCATAAATGAAGGTGATGAGAGTGATAATGGCGGAAACAGTAAAGATGGAAAGAACAAAGATGAAAAAAATAAAGATATTAAAAAGAAGCCAAGGTGGGATGATAATGCCCTTAAAACACTCACATTTAAAATAGCAGTTCATAAAAATAAAATAATTGCAGCAGATAATAATTTTAAAAGATTACAAATATTTGATGATGACGGATCCTTGGAATTGATAATAGGTTCAATAAATACTAAAGAGAGTAAAGAAAAAAAGAGTTATAAAGAGGTTAATTTTAATTTTAATGTTATCGGTTCATTTGCTATGGACAATGACAACAATATTTATGTGCAGAACCGTTTAGTGACAAAGAGTTCTACAGGGGACTCGGATTTTCTGCCGTCATATATAATTGTTTTTAATAAGAATGGCGAGCTCCAATATACGATGGGTAAAACCGGAACGCAGGACATACCTTTTTTCTATATTGAGAAATTATTCATTGATTCGGAAGAGAGATTCTTTGTTTTATCAAGAAGCTTTAATAGCTGGGAACTCATTAGATTTAATAATAAAAAGAGAGAGAAGTATGAGGATTTTTCAAAACTCAATTTTGTAGAGACTGAGAACAATAGTACCTATAAAGGGGCAATTGAAAATATTGAAATTTTTGAAAGTGGAAACGGTGTGATCATATCTGTAGCTTATTATAATGATGTGAGGTTTAAATATCGTAAGCTTTATGAATATTCATTGGACAAGAGTGAAATAGTCAGGGAGATAACAAATATTGATGACCCTAAAAATGTTTTATTCAATATAGTTGATGATAAGATATTATATTTTTGGAATATAGAAGGGAAAGAGACAAAGTTTATATTGTTTAATATGAGCGGGAATATAATCAATAATATTAAAATCGACTTTGACAGGAATAATATTTTTTCAAAGATAATTCATAATGAGTCAGGTACAATATATTCCTATCATGTTAATGACGACAGATTAAAAATATATTCATGGAAATGATATGATAATTAAGGTTGTAACTTCCGACGAAATGAGGGAGATAGATCGAATTTCCATAGAGGAGGTAGGCATCCCTGCGGCAGTGTTGATGAATAATGCAGGTAAATCTGTTGCGGAATTTATTATGGAAAAGTTCGGCGATAAAAAAATTTCCATTCTGTGCGGAACAGGGAACAATGGCGGAGACGGATTCACCGCAGCATATTATCTCTTTAACAAAGGCATAACACCTGCTGTGTACTTAGCAGGAAAAAAAGACCGGCTTTCCCATACTTCAAAAATATTTATGAATCTTTGTGAAAATGTGAATATACCTATCCATGAAATTGACAGCAATAATCTGCCGGCTATAACTCTCACCAATGACGGCGTAATTGTTGATGCTATATTAGGTACGGGACTAAACAGATCAGCTAACGGCATACAGCTTGAGCTTATTAAAATTATTAATAACAGCAAGAGTACTGTTGTTTCTATTGATATACCCAGCGGGCTTAGTTCTAATGGTGAGCTGCTTGATGGTGAATGTATTAAGGCGGATTTTACTATCACAATAGGTCTGCCAAAAATATCGCTTGTAACATATCCGTGCAAAAATTTTTGCGGAGAGGTTATTATTCAGGATATAGGTTTTCCCCATTACCTGACTAATAATAAAAATCTTAAAGTAACCTTAATCAATGACAGTCTGTTTAAGACAATTAAAATAAATACACAAAATGAAGATATACATAAGGGTAACAGGGGACACACTCTTATAATAGGCGGATTTCAGAATATGGAGGGCGCTGCAATATTAACGGCATCAGCCCTTTTTAATGCCGGTTGCGGCTTAGCTACAATTGCTACAACCGATGAATCAAGGCGCATAATAGCAGGTAAGATACCTGAGGTTATGACTGTTTCTCTTCATAGTAATTGTGATGTATCAACTATGAAGGAGTTAATTCGGAGTAAAAAGTTTACCTCTTTGATTATAGGTCCAGGATTGGATAGAACAGAGTATTCGGGCAGAGTTTTTGATAGTACAATTTCTGCAATTAATGACAGCGCGATTAAAAGAGTGCTTATTGACGGAGACGGACTTTTTTTCTTAGCAGAGTATATGAAGAACAATCGGTTACCTCAAGGGATAGATTTTATAATTACGCCGCATTTTATGGAAGCGTCAAGATTGCTCGGTAAAAATATTGATGAGATTAAGAGAAACAGGCTTGGCAGCTGCATAGAGCTTTCAAATAAGACAGGAACTGTTACTGTTTTAAAAGGACCTGCTACAGTTGTATCGGACGGAGATAGATCATTCATAAATACTACAGGTAACTCAGGACTTGCCACAGCCGGGTCAGGAGACGTTCTGTCCGGTATTATCGGCTCATTTATGAATTCAAATATCTCGCCTGTTGAGGCTGCAATTGCAGGCGTATATATACACGGTCTGTGCGCTGATTTGTATAAAGAGACTTATCCGCATTTAACAATGAAGAGTAGTGATATAGTGGATAATGTGAGGAGAGTGGTAGGTAGAGGTTAGAGGTTAATGGTAAATCAAAAAAAATTTTAGTTTGAGTAAATAAAATTTCGATTAATTTGCCTTTGAGTTATAAATTATCTGTCCTGTTTTATAAATATTTTTAACAAAGCCGCTTTTATCTTCTGTACTGTCAAGCAAGACAGGTTCAATGTACAAGCTGATATTACGGCGTAAGCGCCACAACGTGGAGGAAGTTTTGAGCCAATCTCCAGTAAAGCCGTCAAAGATGGCAGCCACATCAATATCACTGTCATCGTGCGCATTGCCTTTTGCGTATGAGCCGAACAAAACTACAGCGGCAGGTGAAAGCTCTCTTACAACGACATCGGCATATTGTTTAACCGTGTTTATAACTGTTTCTTTATCCAGCATAGCTTCATCTGATAAATCCAACCAATATTTAATTTTCTCATTCATTTTTATTTACTATAGTACATTTATTGCCGGATGAGAATGTTTCCTTTAACTTTTTGTATTTTAAAATGATGGATGTGTTTTGTCAATTAGTTTATGTTTTAAGGTAATTAATATTTTGAGAGCAATGACATGAGTATATTAAAAATCGTGCGTAATTTTTTTCTAACTCATCACAAAAACTGACACGGATAGCCTGTAAAATAAAATTCCTTGACAGACAATACATTTATTATTACAATATAGACATATATTACCTAATCTATCCAATGACAACAGGGTACAAACATGGCAAAAACCAAAGAAAATAACAATACCGAACCTATAGAAAAGCAGCTTTGGAAATCCGCCGATAAGCTCAGAAAAAATATCGACGCTGCTGAATATAAACACGTTGTTCTCGGCTTGATATTTTTGAAGTATATTTCGGACGCTTTTGAAGACCTTTATATAAAACTGAAAAACGGAAAAGGTGAATACGCGGGGGCGGATCCTGAAGATAAAGACGAATACAAAGCGGAAAATATTTTTTTTGTTCCGGAAACAGCCCGCTGGTCATATCTGCAATCAAAAGCAAAACTGCCCATAATCGGCAAAGAAGTGGATAACGCCATGGACGCTATTGAAAAGGACAATCCGTCGGAGTTTGCAGAAAAACACGCAACGTTTAATTGGTGGAGCAATACTTAGCAGAAGAGAGGTAATATGCACATGGCTCGACTTGAGGATTTAACCGTAGGAGCAAGCATCACGGGTCTCGCAGGGAGCGCATCCGTGAGCATTGTCGCCGTGAAGTGGTACGGCAACGCCGTGCTTGAAGTCACGTTCAAAAACGCGGGCGGGCAACTCGCCAGCCAGCTTTTATATAGGGAAGATGAGGAGCAGCTCTCCGTCAAGGACGATAGCCTTCCTTGGAGTTTTGACGCAGACGCAGACCTGCTGCGCCTTGCGTCGGAGGCATACCGTATCAATCTCGCCCACATATTTGACCCGTACCTCGCCGTGCATACATCGGCGATTGAACCGCTGCCGCACCAGATTTCGGCTGTATATCAGGAAATGCTCTCGCGCCTTCCGCTCCGCTACATCCTTGCGGACGACCCCGGCGCCGGTAAAACGATTATGACGGGTCTGTTCTTAAAGGAACTGCTCGTGCGCGGCGACCTGAAACGCTGCATGATAGTCTCGCCCGGCAACCTCGCCGAGCAATGGCAAGACGAACTCTACCGCAAGTTTAACCTTCGGTTTGAGATACTAACGAACGACCGCATCGAATCCGCCGTGACGGGCAACGTGTTCACGGAGGCTAATTTGTGTATCGCCCGCTTGGACAAACTCTCCCGCAACGAGGAGATACAGGAAAAGCTGAGGGTCACAGATTGGGATTTGATTGTCTGTGACGAGGCGCATAAGATGTCCGCCACCGTCTGGGGCGGCGAAATCAAATACACGAAGCGGTTTCAGCTTGGGCGGTTGCTCTCATCTATTTCGAGGCATTTCCTGCTGCTGACCGCTACCCCGCACAACGGCAAAGAGGAAGACTTTCAACTCTTCATGTCGCTCATAGATCAAGACCGGTTTGAAGGCGTGGCTCGGAGCGGTAGCCAAGCCGTGGACGTATCCGACGTTATGCGCCGCTTGGTGAAGGAAGACCTTCTAAAGTTTGACGGCACTCCGCTGTTCCCTGAGAGGTTGGCATATACGGTCAACTACGACCTATCGCCCGCCGAGGCGCAGCTTTACACTGCCGTCACGGAATACGTGCAGGATGAGTTCAACCGCGCCGACCAGCTTAATAACGAGCGCAAGACCACAGTCGGTTTCGCATTGACCATCCTTCAACGCCGTCTGGCTTCCTCGCCCGAGGCCATCTATCAATCGCTGAAACGCCGTCGTGAGCGGCTTGAGAGCCGTTTTGCTGAGGAACGACTTGGCAAACGGGCGGCTGATTATACATTCACAGCCGCTTCCTATGAGGATTACGACGATGACGACCTGCCATCCGCTGAACTGGAAGACGCCGAGGAAAAGGTAGCAGACCAAGCGTCGGCGGCACAGACCATTGCAGAGTTGGAAGCGGAAATCAATACGCTTAAGAAACTGGAGCGCATGGCGAACGATGTTCGTCAAAGCGGCGTAGACCGCAAATGGGACGAACTATCCAAACTGCTCCAAGACATCCGCGGTATATGCGGTTCCGGTGAAAATGCCTTTATCATCGAAGGGTTTCATGACAAGCTGATTATCTTCACGGAACACCGTGACACGCTCCGCTACCTGACGGACAAAATCCGCTCCCTGCTCGGCAGCGAGGAGGCGGTCGTGACCATACACGGCGGTCTGCTCCGCGATGACCGCCGCAAGGTCGAGGAATTGTTCAAACAGGATAAGGAAGTACGAATCCTCATCGCTACCGATGCCGCAGGCGAAGGCATTAACCTCCAGAGGGCGCATTTGATGGTGAACTACGACCTGCCTTGGAACCCTAACCGCATTGAGCAGCGTTTTGGACGCATCCACCGTATCGGGCAGACGGAGGTCTGCCACCTTTGGAATCTGGTATCCAAGGAAACCCGCGAAGGCATGGTCTTCCAGCGTCTCTTTGAGAAGCTGGAACAGGAGCGTGAAGCCCTCCACGGTAAGGTATTTGACGTTCTCGGCAAAGTGACCTTTGACAACAAGTCGCTGAAAGACCTGATTATGGAGGCTGTCCGCTACGGCAACGACCCCGATGTGAGGGCAAGGCTCTGCCAAGTGGTAGACCATTCCCTCGACCGCGATGCTTTGCAGGCGCTTCTCGACGAACACGCCCTGACTGAGGACACGATGGACGTGCATCAGGTGATGGCTATCCGCGAGGACATGGAGCGGATGGAAGCCCACAAGCTGCAGCCGCACTTCATAGAATCATTTTTTATTGAGGCGTTCACCGGCATGGGCGGCAAAATCCGCGCTCGCGAAAAAGGACGCTATGAAATTACTTCCGTACCGTTTGCCGTCCGCAACAGGGATATGCAGATTGGTTTCGGCGAACCTGTGCTACAGCGCTACGAGCGTGTCTGCTTTGATAAACCTTACTGCAACATCCAAGGGCAAATCCTCGCCATCTTGATTGCGCCGGGGCACCCGCTTCTGGAAGCGACCATCGACCTTGTGCGCGAGCGCAACATGGATGTGCTGAAGCGCGGCGCGGTCTTTGTGGACGACACCGACTTTGGCGAAGAGCCACGGCTCCTGTTCTATGTGGAGGACTCCGTGCAAGATGGCGTAATACTGCCGAGTGGAAGCAAGCGTGTCATCTCCAAGCACATCCACTTCGTGGAGATAAAAGAGGACGGCTCGGCGACGAACGCCGGGTACGCACCATACCTTGATTACCGCGCCGCGAAAGATGACGAGCAGGCGGCAATCCGCGCTTACCTTGACAGCCAGCGGTGGCTGCAAGCGAATGTGGAGGAAATCGCGGTCGGTTACGCGATTTCGCGCATTATCCCCGCCCACGTTAAAGAAGTGCGGGAGCGTAAGACCAAACTCATCAATAAAACCGCCAAGGCAGTCAAAGACCGCCTGACCGCCGAAATACAATACTGGGACTTCCGCGCCGCCGACCTGAAGATGAAGGAACAGGCGGGCAAGACCAACGCCAAGCAGAACGCTCAGATGGCAGCCCGCCGCGCCGAGGAATTAGAAGCCCGTATGCAAAAACGGCTCGCCGAACTGGAGACCGAGAAGCTCATCTCCGCTATGCCGCCCATTGTGGTCGGTGGGGCGTTGGTTATCCCGCGCAGCCTCTTGAATAAGCTGACGGGTAGGGTTGACCCCTTTGCCGCCGACGCTGCGGCTCGCCGCGAGATTGAACTTACCGCCATGAAAGCCGTCATGGACATCGAAACGTCCCTCGGCTACATTCCGACAGACGTGAGCGCGGAGAAAGTCGGCTACGACGTGGAGTCGCTGATTCCGGCTTCCGTTCGCGGCAAAGACTGTGAGCCGCTCCGCTTCATCGAGGTTAAGGGCAGGGTCAAAGGCGCGGTCACCGTCACGGTCAGCAAGAATGAGATACTTACGGCTTTCAACAAGCCCGACGAGTACATCTTGGCGATTGTGGAGGTGGACGGCGGCAACACGAAAACCGTTTACTTGAAAAAACCCTTCCGGGATCGCCCGGACTTTGCGGCTACGAGCGTGAATTACGACATCGCGGAGTTGACGGGCAATTCGGAAGTCCTATTAAAACGAGGTAATTGACATGAAATATAAAAAGAAACTCATCGAAGTGGCTCTGCCGCTCGAAGCCATCAACGCCGAATCTGCCCGCGAGAAGTCTATTCGTCACGGGCATCCGTCCACTTTGCATTTATGGTGGGCAAGGCGTCCGCTTGCGGCGGCGCGAGCAGTTATATGGGCTTCGCTTGTGGATGACCCGTCAAGTCTGCCGGAGCAGTTTCCGACCGAGGAAGAGCAAAACGCCGAACGTCAGCGGCTGTTCGGCATACTCGAACGGCTTGTAAAATGGGAAAACTCAAACAATCAAGACATTCTCGCCGAAGCGAAAGCCGAAATCATGAAATCCACGGACGGCAACCCGCCGCCGCTGCTTGACCCGTTCGCGGGCGGCGGTTCGATACCGCTTGAAGCGCAGCGGCTTGGACTCGAAGCACACGCCAGCGACCTGAACCCCGTCGCCGTGATGATAAACAAGGCGATGATTGAAATACCGCCGAAGTTCGCGGGACAGCCGCCGGTGAACCCCGAATCACGCCGCTTGATGAACGATATGTGGACAGGCGCGAGCGGGCTTGCTGAAGATGTGCGTTATTACGGCGAATGGATGAAAAAGAAAGCGTTTGAGCGTATCGGGCATTTGTACCCGAAAGTTAAGAACGAACACGGGAAGAAGCATACGGTTATTGCGTGGATATGGGCACGGACGGTGAAATGTCCAAACCCTGCCTGCGGGTGTGAAATGCCATTGGCAAGCAGTTTTGAATTGTCAAAAAAGAAAGGCAAAGAAGCGTATATTAAGCCGATTATTGAAGGAAAAAAGATACGCTATGAGGTTAAGTATGGAAAAGACGCGCCTGCGCCGCCGAAAACAGGACGTGGGCAATTTAAATGTATTTGCTGTAATGAAGCTGTACAAGGGAATCATATAAAAACCGAAGGCAAAACAAAGCGTATAGGCGCACAATTGATGGCAATTGTTACTGAAGGAAATAAGGGGCGATTATATTTTTCGCCAAACGATGAACAAATAAAAGTTACAGTTTGCAATGAACCGGATTGGAAACCTGAAGGTGAAATGTTCGGCAAATCTGCTGACCAGTTGCCTTTATACGGTTATTCAAATTTTTCAGAACTTTTTACCAACCGCCAACTGACCGCCCTGACAACATTCTGCGACCTTATCGCAGAAGCGCAAGAACAGATTGAAAAAGATGGCGGGAACAAGGAATACGCGGAAGCGGTTGGTGTTTATTTGACATTTGTTATAAATAAACTATCTGATTATCATAACGCTCTTTGCGATTGGCATAATAGTGGAGAAAAAATAGGGCATCTATTCTCTCGGCAGGCAATTCCAATGAAATGGGATTTCACAGAAGCAAATCCTTTCAGCAATTCATCAGGATGTTTTGATAACATGCTTGAATGGGTTACGAAGTGCATCATCAATTTTTCGGCTTTGTTGGCAGGAAGTGCGAAACAATGCGATGCTCAGAGTGATAATGGATTGAGAAATATCATGATTTCAACAGACCCTCCATATTATGACAACATCGGTTATGCAGATTTGTCTGATTTCTTCTATGTATGGCTTCGCCAATCGCTAAAAGATATATATCCAGATTTATTTCGCACGATGCTTGTTCCAAAAACAGAAGAACTCGTGGCCACGCCTTATCGTTTTGACGGAAGCCAAGAAAAGGCAAGAAGTTTTTTTGAAGACGGTATGCTCAAAGTTTTTAGGCAGGTTTTTATATACGCGAGAGAAGATGTGCCTGTGACGATTTATTATGCCTTCAAGCAGAGTGAATCCGAGGACGACGGCGATAATTTGCAGACAGCATCAACGGGTTGGGAAACGATGCTCACTGCAATCATTAACGCGGGCTTTTCCATAACCGGAACGTGGCCTATGAGAACCGAATTGGCGAACAGATCTGTTGGGCTTGGCTCCAACGCCCTCGCTTCCTCAATCGTCCTCGTCTGCCGCAAGCGCCCCGACGATGCGCCTATTTGCACCCGCCGCGACTTCGTTAATGCGCTGAAACGCGAACTCAAGCCCGCGCTTGCCAAGCTGCAAGCGTCAAATATCGCGCCGGTTGATTTAGCGCAATCGGCAATCGGTCCCGG
>WRGT01000041.1 GCA_009787025.1 Spirochaetota bacterium | reverse complement strand
TGATATGAATGCCCTACGGGCAAAATTTATGCTGTAATACCTTAAGTTTATGATATTGGCTCTGACCCATAGATGTATCACGCGGTCTGCCGAGGGCGGCAGCCCCTACATCGAACGCAGAAATTTTGCGTGTGGATAAAAAATTTTTTACTTACAGTTCAGTGAAACAAAATCCCTGCCAATCCTGTAAATCTTGACAAAATCACGGTTTACTTATCCAATACCGCAATCCCCGGCAGTATCTTCCCCTCTAAAAATTCAAGGAAGGCTCCGCCGCCTGTGGATATATAACTTATTTTATCTGCAACGCCTGCCTTATTTATTGCAGTAACGCTGTCTCCGCCTCCGACAATACTTAAGCAGGATGATTCTGCAAGTACTTTAGCGATAGAATTTGTTCCCGACGCGAAGTTCGGCATTTCAAAGGCGCCCATTGGTCCGTTCCAAATAATTGTTTTTGATTCTTTAATCTTTGCAGAGAAGAGTTCAATAGATTTATTGCCAATATCCAATCCTATTATATTATCCGGAATATTATCGATTGAATAAACTGCGTGGGGCGAGTCATTATCAAATTCTTCAGCTCCGACAATATCGACAGGCAATAGAATATCTACGCCATTCTCCTTAGCTTTGCGAATTATCTCTTTTGCAGTATCAATCAATTCATCTTCGCACAAAGAGTTTCCGATTGAGTATCCCTTCGACTTTAGAAAAGTAAAAGCCATAGCTCCGCCAATAATAAGAAAATCCACTTTTGTAATAATATTAAGCAGCAAGTCTATCTTTGATGAAATCTTAGCTCCGCCGATTATTGCGCCAAAGGGACTTTCTGCCGAATCTATAGCCTTTTGACTATATTCTATTTCATCTTTAAGTAAAAAACCGGCAGCAGAGGTTTTAATAAATTCGGTGATTGCAAAATTTGATGCATGGCCTCTATGGGCGGCTGCAAAAGCGTCATTGATATATATATCAGCGTGTCTGCTGAGAAGTTCGCCAAGGGATCTGTCGTTTTTTTCTTCACCGGGATAAAAGCGGATATTTTCAAACAGCACAATATCTCCATTCTTTAATTCATGTGTGAGCTTAACAGTCTCTTCCCCCAGAGGGGTATCAACAAATTTTACAGGGATATTTATTAGTTTACTCAGGGCTTCGGATACGGGTTTTAAAGACAGGCTCGGTTTAATCTGTCCCTTAGGTCTGCCCATGTGCGATATTAATATAATCTTACATTGATTTTTAAGGCAGTATTCTATTGTCGGAATAGTCGCTTTAATTCTTGTATCGTCGGTTATAGTCATCTCTTTGTCATAGGGGACATTATAATCCACTCTTATCATGACCCGTTTATCTTTAATATCTAATTGATCAATGTATTTAATTGTCATAATTTTATCCGCTGTGTGTTGTTAATTTTTTTATGTTTATTAAGGAAATATTAATTATTTTTCTAATATTTCAATAACTTATATAAGTCAATTGAAATATTTTTTAATCTCGCAGGATATTCATGGAAAAATTTTATTTTTTATGTCATTGCGAGCGCTTCGGCTACGTTTAGTATAGATTGTGTAAACTCGGCGTGGCAATCCGGAGTTTTAATTTATCCGACTGGATCGCCACGCCGAGTTTACACTGTTTTACTAACGAACTTAAAACAGGTTTCGCGATGACGTAGTATGTAACTAATCGCGCTGAGCCCGACATAGTCGCGCTGAGCCCGACATAGTCGCGCTGAGCCTGACATGTTATCTGTTTAGAGCCATCAACTCTTTTCTTTTTTTTCTTATAATCATAAATTTGGATACTATTATTGCTATCTCATATAACAGCATAAGGGGAACGCCGATAAGAGGCAGCGCAAAAATATCACTGCCGGATGTAACGGTAGCTGAAATAATCAGTATAATTACAATAGCATATTTTCTGTTTTTAATGAGGAAATAAGGCGTTAACAAACCAATCCTCGTTAAGACTAACATTACAATAGGCAATTCAAAGAGTAAGCCCATTACTAATGACAGGAAAAAGATAAAACGCAGATAATCGTCGGCGTCTATTGTACTGTCCATGGAAGGATCAATAAAACTTAAAAGTAATTTTATCAGAAATGGTAAAGTAAAAAAAACAAATCCTGCTCCAATGTAAAACATGATTATTGCAGAGAATATGGTTGTTCTGGAGAAAAAACGATCCGGTCTTTCAATCGCAGGTACAATAAATTTCCATATTTGAAATATGATCAGCGGTATCATTATTAGTACGGTAACAGCTAAAGCTGCCTTGATTCTAACCATAACTCCGCCTGCTAAGGTAAATATATTTAACATATTCCCTGTAGTTTCAAATGGCGTATTTATGAAAGCAATCAATTGATCCGAAAAATAAAAAGCGATAAAAAATAGAACTATAAAGAATATAAGTATCTTTATTATGCGAGATCTTAGTTCATCAAGATGTTCCACAATAGTCATGGGCTTATCGCCCCTTGCTAAAGCTTGAGGATCAATAGATTCATCGCTGTCTGCGTCAGTAGTATCTAATTCTTTAGTTAACTCTTCAATTAATGACAGGTTTTTTTCTGTTGGGGATTTCTTACTATTAATTAAGTTTTTTGATGAAGTAATACTATCTTTATTTTTTACATCATCAATTTTTTTTTTACTGTTTGTCTCTTTTTTAGGTTTACCTGCCTTCTTTATTACAACTTTTGTTTTATTTACATCTTTTTTTTTAGAGACATCTTTACTATTTTTCCCAGCCAAGTTTGCTACCAAACAATTTTTTATATTTTTTAATAATCTTCTGTATCTACAAATTTTTCATTTTCATCAAAAATTTTCCATTTGCCGGATTTTTTATCTTTTACATAGTTACCTTCGGATTTTAGTTTACCTGTCTCATAAAATAATTTCCATGATCCGTCTTTTATTCCGTCTTTATATTGCCCGATTGATTTCTTCTTCCCATTTGGATGGTATAAATTCTGTGTTCCGTCTCTTTTATCCTGTTTGAACATTGATATCTCTTTTGGGATACCGTTTGGATAATATGATCTAAATACTCCGTTTTTCATATTATTTTTATAGATAATTTCGGCAACCGGCAAACCTTCCTTAGTATATAGAAAAATTTGGCCGTTTAGTTCGTTATTCCTATATGTAGCTTTCATCATGGTTTTGCCGTCTATGTAGAATGTAACCCATTGACCGTTCTTTTGATCGGACCTGTATATACCTCTTGACATAATCCCATTACCCTCCGGATCATTATAATAGATTTTCCATTCTCCGTCTTTTTTTGATTTTTTTACAGGTCCCTCTGCTTTAATTTTATTGTTATTATAAAAAATAGTAAAATGACCATCTACTATTGATATTACATCATCTGCTAATTCATCATTTTTTATAATGAAATCTTCTATGGATTTATCATCTGTGAAATCATTATTCCCTGATAAAAACAGGGTAAAATTCAACATCATTATCATGATCATTGCTATTATGTGTTTATTCATAAATTATACCTTTTTGTAATTTAATTCGGAAAAGACTTATGTCTTATTATAAAATGTTTGGTTTTATACACATTTTACCGATAATAAAAAGAGACATATATCTTTAGACAAATAATCCTTTTGGAACAATATAGTCAAATATTTTTTTGAGATATATTGTTCCTGTAAAAATAACTTTTTGAGGTAAAATTTTATGATGAGATCACTCTGGACAGCTGCATCAGGTATGATTGGACAGCAGTTTAATATTGATACAATTTCCAATAACCTGTCAAATGTAAACACTACAGGTTTTAAAAAACAGAGAGCGGAATTTGAAGATTTACTCTACCAGACAGTATTGTATGCCGGTACTCCCGCTACTGAGATTACGGAAATACCGACAGGTATTCAGGTAGGACACGGTGTCAAGGTTGCAGCTACACAGAAGATGTTTGAACAGGGAAGTCTGCAATCTACTGAGAATAAGTTGGATTTAGCCCTTGAAGGTGAGGGTTTCTTTAAGGTACTTCTTTATGACGGGTCGGTTGCATATACGCGCGACGGATCATTTAAAATAGATTCCAATAGACAGATTGTAACGTCTAACGGTTATTTGTGGGAACCTCCTGTTATATTGCCTGAAAACTTTATTATGAATACGCTTTCTATGAGTCAAGACGGCAGAATTACCGTTAATATTGTCGGCGAAGAAGATCCTGTTGAAGTAGGTATAATAGAGATATATAGATTTGTAAACCCTGCAGGTTTAATCAGCATAGGCGGTAATCTCTTTAAGACAAGTCCTGCCTCCGGTGAAGAGATTCCGGGGAGGCCTGCAATTGAAGGTATGGCGAAGGTTCATCAGGGATTTTTGGAAATGTCAAATGTCAAAGTTGTTGAAGAGATGGTTAATATGATAGTGGCGCAGAGGGCGTATGAGGTTAATTCCAAAGCCATTCAAACATCAGATTCAATGTTAAACACGGCTATAGGGCTTAAGAGATAATGAGAAGATTTAATGGCATAATAGCATTACTTCTATTATTTATTTTCAGTTCCAACGGATTTGCTTATACCAGATTGTATTTGATGTCTGACGTTACTGTAAACAGTGAGAATGTAAAAATATCCGATATATGCAAGGTGGAGGGTGATAATGTTGATGAGATATTAGATATTATTATTCCTCCGGAACTGTATATTGATAAAATGATAGATAACAAGAGACTATACGATTTTTTGAACTCAAACCTGAATGAGAAAGTGTTTGTCTTTGGAACAGGCGTTAAGATAAAACATAATTTTAATTTAAAGAACAGGCAGGATTCGGTTAAACCTGTTTTGGTAAAGAGAGGGGATATGATAACTCTATCCATTAGAAAAAACGCTATTACCATTGAGGTCAAGGGCAAAGCATTAAATAACGGCTGCGAGAAAGATGAGGTTAATTTTAAGCTGTCATCAGGTAAAGTTCTAAAGGGTAAAATTATCTCGGAGAAAGAGGCAGACGTATTCTTATGAGATGGATTAAATATACGGTAATAGTTTTACTGTTTGCGACCTTTGCATATAGCGCCACAGTATGGCAGGATAAAGATGTTTACTCCACTGACCGGAATCTACAAGTGGGAGATATAATAATTGTAAATGTCAGAGATTTATCTAAATTAAAATTTGAGATAGCGCTTAAGAACAACAGCT
The DNA here is from genome assembly GCA_009787025.1 of Spirochaetota bacterium. Lineage (GTDB taxonomy): Bacteria > Spirochaetota > UBA4802 > UBA4802 > UBA5550 > WRGT01. The sequence continues at coordinate 16,047 of WRGT01000041.1, read as the reverse complement.
CTTCGGATATTTTGTCTAACCCGGATATGACAATAACAGGTTTTTTGCCTAAAATCTCATCAAACAAAAATATTAAAAATAACGAATCGACAAATTATAACGGCAATTCAAAGTTAGAGTTTTCCATCGCTGCGAGGATTACGGGAAGACAGCAAAACGGTCTATCTACAATAAACGGATCACGAGTGTATAGTTTTAACGGCGTTTCAAATGCCATACAGATCACCGGCGTCATAGATCCCAAACAGCTCAGCGCCGGAACGATTAACTCGGAGCAGGTGGCGGATTTCAGGATTCAGATAACCGAGAGAAAAGAAGGTCTTACTATTACAAAACCTCCGCTGGCTGAGGGTGAAACAGCCAATGCAAATTTGACAGAGGCTGAAAAGCAGCGGATACTAATCGATTATCTTGAAAAAATGATAAGGGAATTAACAAGATAATGAAACATGTCAGAATACTATATTTATCGGTAATTATCGCTTTTATGCCTGCGAGCCTCATGGGTGAAGTATCTGTCAAGGTCAAAAATATATGCTTCATTGACGGATATAAAACAAACCAAGTCTATGGGTATGGACTTGTTGTCGGACTTCAAGGCACAGGAGATTCCAAATCGAGCTTAACAAGAAATTCGCTTAAAAATCTTTTATCCTCAATGGGGCTTCAAGATACGGAACCTGTCACTAAGAATACCGCTGCCGTTATTATATCAGCTACAGTGCCGCCGAATCTGAGGATTGGTGAAAAGATTGATGTTTATGTGTCATCAGTTGGTGATGCCAAGTCGCTTGCAGGGGGAGTTCTTGTTCAATCTTCGTTAAAGGGCGGAGACGGAATAGTTTATGCTGCAGCGCAAGGAAAGATATCGTTACCTGCCGGCGAGAATACGCGGACTTCTGTCAAGACGAGCGGAATAATCGTAAGCGGCGGAGTAGTTGAAAAGGATATAAAGCCGGAGTTTATCTTTAAGACGGCAGATGACCGGAATTTTCTATATCTTGTACTTACAAAGTGGGACTATGCAACTGCTGATAAACTTATTAAAGCCTTAAAAGAGAAATTAAATAACAGTGAAATCAGTCTGGGAGAAAATGGTAAAATCAGCATTACAATAGATGATTCAATTCCGCTGACCGAATTTATTTCAAATATAGAGGATATTGAAATTGTTCCTGAGGTAAGAGCTACGGTAGTAGTAAATGAGAAGGACGGAACAATTGTAACAGGCGGCAATGTGACTATATCAGAGGCTATGGTCAGCAGAAAAGGTATGACAATTCAGATAGATAATTCTAATAAAAAATTGAGTGCAGCTTTTTTGAAAGATTCGGCAACAGTTAAAGATTTGGTAGATAGTCTAAATGCCGTAGGGGCAAATACTGAGGATATTATTGCAATACTTAAAGCATTAAAAGATTCGGGAGCGCTTCACGCCGATTTGATTGTTAAGTGAGGAGTTATATGATAGGAATAGATAACGTTATAAATAATGCAGTTTCAAATAGAATAACATCTGTCGAGAAGACATTAGATAGACTTAATTCAAGCGATAGATTTGACTCTGAGATGAAAAATCCTGTAGATAAGTATTATGATGCACTGCCCGGTTCGCAAAAAGATAACGCCTTTGAAACCGAGCTAAAAAAAACTATAGATAAATATAATCCGTCAAAGATGGATCATACTCATAAAAGATTATGGGATGCCTGCGTCGAAGCAGAATCTCTATTAATAGCAAAGATGCTTAAGGAGATGAAAAAGACCGTTCCAAAAAATGAATGGCTTCACGGAGGCCACGCAGAAGAGATTTTTGAAGATATGCTCTATGATGAGTATGCCCTTAATATGTCTAAAAACTACAATTTTGGCATGGCAAGATTACTATATGATGAGATGAGCAGAAAAATTTAACTATTAGCTGAAAATTTACTCTAACATAATATTGACAGTCTATGCGGTGCATTTTATATTGGCATAAATTGGAAGATTATTTGGAGGAATACAGAGAGGAATACTATGAAGAAAAAATTGAAAGATTTAAGGGCGGGGATAAGACTTAATATTAAGAAACCGCCCAAAATTGAACCCCCAAAAAATATTTATAACCGCAAGGTTAAATATAAAAAAGGTCTGGATGACGAAAAATTCAGACCTTTTTTTATCCCTGCTATTCTAATTTCCTTCTATTCTAATTTCTCTCTACTTCTTGAAGCGCTAAGTCTTGATATGCATGATACAGGTTATGACAGAATTTATCCCAACGCTCGCATACTTCCAAAGTTTTGGCATCTATTGTAAAAAGATTTGGATGAGTCAGCAGCTCTGCCATTTCAGATGCCAACCTGCCGATAAGTTCCTGAGAAGATCCGGCTAAAATATTTTTAACAAATTCGCCCGGGTCATACCAGACAGACGCTCTTTGAAAATCTCTATGAACTTGAGTCAACAGAACATTTCTTGGACCTTCCCATAATTCGTTTACCGCAGCATCACGATATAATCGCGGCAGGCTGGAGAAGTCTTCCATAACTCCGTGTCCGCCGAATACGGACATAGCTTCTCTGATAGTGTCCGTAGCATCCCAGGCAGAGGTCATTTTTTGCAGCATAATTAATTCTCTCACTTCAAAGCGCCGCTTTGTAACAGGCAACGGTTCATCCCGGGTCAGCCCGCCCTTTAAGCCGCCGGGCAGGTCCAAATAGGCTTTATAAAGTTTAAAGGCTCCGGCTGTTGTCCTTTTAGCATTGTGTTCTATGCGGTTTAATTGATAGACTAACATGGGAAATTTTTCGATTTTCAAACCGAACGCCTCTCTGAATTTTGCGTAAGCCATAGCTTCTCTTGCTGCTCTGGTCATAAAAGCAGCGCTTGACAGACCTACTGTCAGACGGGAATAGGTTAAAACAACTCCCACAACATTGGCTACTCCTTTCTCCAGAGGACCTATGGGATAGGCTGCTGCGCCGTTAAAGGTTAATTCTCCGGTTGTTAATTCGCTTGTACCCATCTTCCATTTGATTCTGTCAATAGTATAGCCATTGCGTATTTCTTTTTCTTTATTGCCGGGCAGCCATGAAGGTACGGCAAATAGGGCTACTTTCTCAGATCCTTTAGGCTTTGCAGTTACCGCTACATAATCGGCATGAGTAGCAGAGCAGAAAAATTTTGTGCCGTAAAGCTTCCACTGTCCGTTTTCCTCTACAGCTTCCAATACATTAGCCGGAACGTCCGAACCTCCCTGAATTTCCGACAGGTATTGAGCGCCTATGGCAAATTCACCGTTTATACCTTCTTTCAGATGCTTCAGGATTTGTTTGAGTTCAGGGCTGTCGGGATATTTTTCTATAATAGCAATCATGCCTTCGGTACAAGTCATGGGGCAGGCAACACAGGCTTCGCCGTTTTGATAGATGAGATACATCTTAGTCAATTTCGTCCATGGTGAAGTTTTATCTGAAAAAATACCCTCGCCAAAAACTTCCTGTTCCATGATTTCGGTTTCTAAAGGTCTGACTATGCGGTCGATACGGTTATTTAAACCGTCATAATGGAGAATGAAAGGCTGTTTTTCCGGACGCGCAATAGCTTCGCTCATTTTTCTCCAACGCTGCGAAACTTTGCGAGAAATAGATCGGGCTGCCTTATCTGCCTGTTCCCATTCGGGTCCGGTATAGAACTTCAAAACTTTTTGAAAAAATAAATCGTCTGCATAGTAGTCAACATTTTCACGCCAATCCAAAAACTCTTTAAAATTGTAAGGGTTATTTCTATCCGGTAATGACATAAGATTTGCTCTCCTTTATTATGAATTAAATTAACATTGTTTTCTTAGCTTGGGAATTTGACAGAGTCATTTCATGGAGAGCTTTTACAGCCGTATCAATCTCTTCATCTGTGTTAAAGTAACTGAAACTAAATCTGCAAGCGCCTGCAGGGAAACTGCCTATTGTTTTGTGAGCAGAGGGCGCACAGTGAAGCCCTGACCTTGTTACAATGCCATAACGCTCGTCAAGGTAGAGAGATATTTCAGACGATGAAAAGCCTTCAATATTTAATGACAATATTGCAATTCTATCTTCTATGGAATCTGTTCCATAGATAGAATCTGTTCCATAGAAGGTTAATTTTTTTATATCCGATATTCCGTCAATGAATCGTTTCAGCAGAGAATTTTCCTTTGAGTTAATATTTTTTATGCCTGTATCTCTAATAAACTTAATCCCTTCATAAAGTCCTGCAATCCCTATGACGTTCAGAGTTCCAGATTCATATTTGTCCGGCATGAAGTCCGGCTGATTTTCGGAATCGGATAAACTCCCTGTTCCGCCATAGACGAACGGTTTAATAAATTTTTCAAGTCCGCTTTTAATATATAATCCTCCTGTCCCCATTGGACCAAACAATCCTTTATGTCCTGTAAAACACAGTATATCTATATTAAATTTTTTAACATCAATCTCTATGGAACCTGCACTCTGTGCGGAATCTATACAGAATAAAATTCCATGCTCGGACGTTATCCGTCCAATATCTTCTATGGGGAGTATTGTGCCTGTTACATTAGACGCATGTGTAATCACAATGAGTTTTGTGTTGGACTTTATACTTCTCTGTATGTCCTGCGGATCTATCATACCTGTTTTATCGCATTTAACAACAGTTAATTGTACGCCTCTCTTTTCAAGCTCTCGCAACGGGCGCATGACGGAATTATGTTCAACCGATGATGTAATTACATGGTCGCCTGAGTTCAATAAACCGAATAGTACAATATTCATGGAGTGAGTGATATTTGAAGTAAAAGATATTCTCAAAGGGTCGGATATTGTAAAGAGGTGAGCAATTATCTCCCTTGTTTTAAATAATATATTTCCGGCTTCAACAGACAGGTGGTGACCGGACCTTCCGGGATTTGCGCCGATTCTATTAATAAAATCACTCATCCCTTTAATTACGGACTCAGGTTTTGGATAAGATGTTGCTGCATTGTCAAAGTATATTGTCATATATTTTTATTTAGATTATCTCTTGCAGACTTTGATTTTTAACACTTATTCTATACAGATTGATTTATTTCAACTCATATATTAACGGTTTTTTGAATTAGCAGATACGGGGCAAAAATTGACTTTGCTGCGCAATTAGAAAATTTCAAGAAGCGTTAAAAAGAATTTGCATATATTTTATATAATTAGTAACTTTGACTGTCTTTATAAATTTGGTAATATTGTAGATATAAAAAATATTAAGTCACTGTATAATGGGGAACAACATGAAAAACATCTTTTCATCAAGATTTGGGATAATTTTTGCCGGAGGAATTATAGGAATTATCGCCGTAACTTTGCAGAAATTCGGCAATCCGCCTAATATGGGAATATGCGCAGCTTGTTTTGGGCGTGATATTGCAGGCGCGCTTGGTCTTCATAGAGTAGAGGCTTTACAATATATCAGACCTGAGATTGCCGGGTTAGTGATCGGAGCATTTATAATTGCAATTATTAAGAAGGAACATCAACCTCGAGGAGGCTCTTCAACTGTTATTAGATTTTTCCTTGGAATGTTTGCAATGATAGGTGCGCTTGTATTCCTTGGCTGCTCATGGAGAGCTTTGCTGCGTTTTGCAGGGGGAGATTGGAATGGAATTACCGGATTATTCGGTCTTACTGCCGGCGTAGGTATTGGAGTTATATTTCTTAAAAACGGCTATACACTGGGGAAGAGTTATAGATTAAAAAAAAGTTCAGGATGGATATTTCCTGCATTTATGGCAGCGCTTCTTGTTATGGTCGCTTTAGAGTTTAAGGTTTCTGAAACGGGACCATTGTTTTCCAGCTTAAGCGGACCGGGTTCACTACATGCGCCGTTATTAATCAGCATTGCTGCGGGTCTGCTCATAGGGATACTTGCTCAGAGGAGCAGATTCTGCACTATTGGGTCTATTAGAGATATTATTATTGTCAAAGATTTTCATCTGGCAAGCGGAGTGGTCGCCTTTTTAATAACGGCAGTAGTTTTTAATCTGATTTATGGTCAATTTAAACCCGGATTTTATGATCAGCCAATAGCGCACACAAATCATATCTTCAACTTCCTTGGCATGGCGCTTGCAGGTTTGGCATTTACTCTATCGGGAGGTTGTCCCGTGAGACAGTTGATACTCTCAGGAGAAGGAGATTCCGACGCAGCAATTTTTGTAACGGGCATGATATTCGGAGCAGCTTTATCACACAACTTTCTTCTTGCAAGTTCGGCTGCCGGTCCGGGAACATTCGGACTCGCTGCGGTTATTACAGGTTTTTTCTTTTGTCTGATTGTGGGATTTATTATGAGGGAAAAAATAGATTGATGGAGATTTATATATGACAGAAAGAATTGATGCAACCGGTTTATCATGTCCGCAGCCTGTAATCCTTGTACGGAATATTATGAAAAAAGGGGTGACGGATTTTGAAGTAATAGTTGACTCTGAAGTAGCTAAGGAGAATGTAATAAGATCTGTGGCGAAGAATAATCTCAATGCCGATATATCTTCAAACGGAGATACATTCACAATAAAGGTTTGTAAAAGATAATTATTATCTCTGCTAAACAACTAATGTAAAATATACTGGTAAAATATATAATGCCGGAATATTCTGTTATACTCTTTTACTCAAATAACCATTCTATAGGAATGTCTAATATTCTAAAGAAAAATGGGATTGAACATAAGATGATACCCATACCGCGCCATTTAAGCTCTGATTGCGGTTATTGCATAAGGGTCGAAAATTCAAAATTGGATAATGTAATTAAACTCATTGAAGTTAATTCCGTTGAATTTGATAGAATTGAAAAGATTTGATTTTTCGTGATTTTTGCTGCAAATGGTTACAAAATCAAAGCAGGCGCTGGCGACCCCCTGCGATACCGAATAATTTATCTGCGGAAATTTGTAGATGCAAGGCATACCTTGTATCTACTGTTAAAATCATTGCAAAAAAAATTTATAGTTGTACATTTGTTTCTTATTACGGAGGAAAGGACTATGGAAAATACATTATCCCAAAAAGCGATTGAATCTGCTGCGGAATTTCATAGCAAAGGATATAATTGCGCCGAATCGATTTTTCTTACATTTAGAACATATATAAGTCCTGAGATTAGTGAAGATATGGTAAGGATGGTAACGCCTTTTGGCGGAGGATTGGGGCGGGCAGGATGTATGTGCGGCGCATTAAGCGGAGCAACGATGATTCTTGGAGCAGCAAAGGGTAGAATTAATTTCGAGTCGTCAAGAGAACCCTCTTATGAATTATCATACGACTTCCATGAACAGTTTAGAACTAAGTTTAGAACAACATGCTGCCGCTCATTGATGAAGCATAAATTCGGTTCTAAAGAGCAGAGGGAGAGCTGCCATAAAATTATCACAGAGAGCGCCGGACTTCTGATGGATTTTTTAATTGATAAAGATCTTGTAAACTCGGAGAATAAGCGGTAATTATATTTCTGCTTGCATGGAATTGGAGATATTTATGATTCAGATTTTTGGCGCAAAGAAATGTAAGGATAGCGCAAAGGCTGTCAGATTTTTTAAGGAGAGGAATATTAAATTTCACTTTGTTGATCTTGCAGAAAAAGGGATAAGTAAAGGCGAGCTTCAAAATATCTCAAAAGTTATATCTCTCCCTGATTTAATAGATACTGACAGCAAAGAATATGAAAGACTGAATCTTAAATATATGAAATTTGATATTGAGGAGGAGTTGCTTTCTCACCCATTATTGTTAAAGACGCCCATAGTGCGGTCAGGAAAAAAAGTATCATGCGGCTTTGACCCTCAATTATGGAAAGAGATAGCTCTTTTAAATAATTCGTAGTTGATATTTGTAATTTATAAAATGTAAAATGCAAATAGTATTAAAAAATTAAAATAAGTTTATTAAAATGAAAAGAGGTAAATATGGGAATAGTCGGACAATTCTACTTAAAAGAAACAAGTAACGGGAATATTGTCGGTGAATTTTCAAATAATCTCAGTGACGGTATCTATAGTATGAGCGGCGATTTATTGGACGGCGAAGGCGGATTTATCGGCACATACAGGGTAACATGGAGAGAAAAAAATGAAGGTATATTTACTTATTTAAATATATCATATTTGTATGATAATAATAAATTGTTTAAACTGACCTGGACAGACAGCAAGAAGAAAGAACTTTTTGAAGGTGAAGGGATGTTGTGTGATGATGCTTTAATCGGCAATTATAGAAGCTCTTAGAATATTTTTTAGCCAACGACCTGAATCGAACAGGCGACCTGCTCATTACGAGATTGGAATATTCAATCTTGAGTGCATTTAAATAGCACTCCATAACAGCTTATACACTATATATCTCAACTATTTTTTTAGAGAGTAGAAGTTTTGTGTTGACAATGTGCGCACAATATAACATAATAGACATATATTATTTAGGGAGGAGAAATAATTATGGCTACAACTAATATTAATATTCGCACTGATAGTGATCTGAAAGTCAAAGCTCAGTCAATACTGGCTGATTTAGGTTTTGATATGTCAACAGCAATAAATGTTTTTCTTAGTCAGGTTGTCTATAGGCAGGCAATTCCATTTGAGATTTCAAAGCCTTTAAATAGAACTAAAACAGCAAAATTAGGTGGGTGGGAAGGAAAATTATCTATGTCTGCTGATTTTAATGGACCAATGGAAGAATTTAAGGATTATATGTAATGAAATATCTTTTAGACACACATGTTGTTTTGTGGATAGCTGAAAATTCTCCTTATTTAACTGATAAAGTAAAAAAGGTAATTCTTGATAAGAATACTGAAAAATATGTCAGTATAGTATCGGCATGGGAAGTTGCTATTAAACTTGGAACTAATAAACTTCGTCTTGATGGCGGTTTAATGGAATTTTTCCGAATGATAGACGACAACGGATTTTTTATATTATCTCTCGAAAGAGAATATTTGCAGTTACTTTCTGTTCTTCCCTGCCACCATAAAGACCCATTTGACAGGTTGATTGTAGCAACAGCAATCACAGAAAACATGATATTGATAACTACAGATGAAAATCTTTATAAATATGATGTAACTTATTTATGGTAAAGTAAAGATGTCAATTTTCTTAGCTTGCCTTAACGATACTTATCTTTAAATTGAGGTAAGTTGGAAAGTGCTGATTTAATCAGGATTTTTTTTAGCCAACGACCTGAATCGAACAGGCGACCTGCTCATTACGAGTGAGCTGCTCTACCGGCTGAGCTACGTTGGCAATATGACATAGAATGACGAGATATTTTATTGTGTCAAGAAATTTGTTTTGTGTTATTCGTTTTATTTGAGTAATTCGCGATAGAATTAAAAATTATTAGAAATCTGATAGAGAAAAGAATATGAGATTCAGACCATGTATAGATATACATAACGGCAGGGTAAAACAGATAGTCGGCGCTACGCTTAATGATTATGGCGCAGTTGAAAATTTTGTGTCGGATAAAGATGCCTCGTGGTATGCGGCAATATATAAAGAGTATGGATTATTCGGCGGACATATAATAATGCTTGGCTCAGGGAACGAGGTTGAGGCAATTAATGCGCTTAAAATTTTTCCCGGAGGTATGCAGATAGGCGGTGGAATAAATCCTGATAATGCTGATAAATTTCTCAATGCCGGGGCATCTCATGTGATTGTTACATCTTATATTTTTAAAGACGGAATTTTTAATATTGATAATCTAAAGAGGATTGCCGAAAGAGTCGGTCGAGAGAGACTTGTAATAGACTTGAGCTGCCGCAAAAAGAATAACCTCTACTATGTTGTAACCGAAAGATGGCAGAATTTCACCGAGTTTACCATATCCAAAGAGAATATAAAAAGCCTTGAAGATTATTGCAGCGAGTTTCTTGTACATGCAGTTGATGTTGAGGGAATGAAAGAGGGTGTGGACTCAGAGCTTATAGAACTGCTGGCGGATTCCGTTTCCATACCTGCTACATACGCAGGCGGAGTTAAAGATTACAGCGATATTACTGAGGTATATAAAGCAGGGAAGGGCAGGATTGACCTTACAATAGGGAGCGCCTTAGACATTTTCGGCGGCGTTATCCCGTTTTATGATGTTATTAAGAGAGATGAGTTTACGAGTTAATAATTTATTTATGCCAACGCTCCTCCGTCAACAACTATAGTTGCGCCTGTTGTAAATGACGATGCGTCGGATGCAAGGTAGAGAACAGCGCCAGCCATTTCGTCAGGGTGGGCGGCTCTATACATGGGAATTTGAGGGAGAATTAATTTCTTCATCAGGTCTTCATTGTTTATCATTACAGATGAAAATTTGGTAGAGGTGAGACCCGGTAGAAGAGCATTGACTCTTATTTGTTTAGAAGCAAGTTCCTTGGCAAAAGATTTTGTCATTGCAATTACGCCTGCTTTTGTTATGGAGTATATCCCCTGCATCAGAGCGGGTCTTATGCCATTGATTGAAGATACATTGATGATAGATCCGCCGCCGTTATTTATCATCATCTTTGCGCCATGCTGGCTCATAAAGAAGTATCCTTTTAGATTTACATCCACAGTCTTATCCCAAACCGGCTCGTCTGCGTTTAATACATCTCCAAAGTATGGATTTGTTGCGGCATTGTTCACAAGTATATTTAACTTGCCGAATTTATCTGCTGTCTGTTTGAACAGGGACGTAATATCTTCGATATTGCCGATATTAGCTGCAATACTGAATGCCTTGCCGCCTCTTGATTTAATTTTTTCTTCGACATTTTTCAAGTCGTCAATCTTTCTTGAAACAAGAATAACCTCTGCATTATAATCGGCTAATGTTACGGCAACGGATTCTCCTATGCCACGGCTTGCGCCTGTCACCATTGCAATTTTGTCTGTAAGGTCAAAGTTTATTTTCATAATATTTTTTCCTTATTGAGTTTTATTTATTTTCATAAGTCTTATTTTTGTATAACCTTTAAAGTAAATTATGCGTCAAACCTGTAATGACGGTTTTTATAAGTCCGATTTCGCTGTAATTTCTAATGCGATATTTTCTAAAATTTTAACGTAAGCAATCAGTATTTTAAATCTCTGGTCTTTTGTTTGCCCGTTATAAAATCTGTAGTATATTTGCTGTGCAATAACGGCTAATCTGAAAATTCCAAAGCAGTAATAGAAGTCGAAGTTATCAATTTTAATTCCTGCAAGGCTGCCGTATAAATCGACCTGTTCTTTTCGCGTAAGCATGCCGTCAAGGTTTGTCGGCATTTGTCTCACAGCCTGCATAAAGGGAGGGTCATCCTTTTCAATCCAATATGCCAAAGACGAACCTAAATCCATAAGCGGGTCACCGAGTGTTGCCATCTCCCAATCAAGAACGCCGATTATTTTTGTACTATCCGAAAGATTAAGAACCGTGTTGTCGAATTTATAGTCATTGTGAATTATTCCAACAATACCGGATTCTCCCGGTGTTTTTACACTCAGCCATTCCATTACCTTTTCAAAGTCCGGAGCATCAGGCGTCTTGGCATCTCTGTATCTGCTGCTCCATCCGTCAACCTGCCTTTTAACATAACCGGCAGGTTTCCCAAAATCGGACAATCCTGCTTTTGCATAATCTACGGAATGGAGTTTATGCAGTACGGATATTAAATTTTCCGAAAGGGTTCTTGCATCTTTTGAGGAGAGATTTAATCCGTCGGGAATATCTTTTCGTAAAATTATGCCTTTAATCCTTTCCATAATATAGAATGGCGATCCTATTATACTCTCATCTTCGGAATATATGAGAGGCTCAGGACAATAAGGGAAAACGGGCTTTAGCGCTTTTAGTATTCTGTACTCTCTTGACATGTCATGCGCAGTCTTAGCCTTTTTGCCAAATGGCGGTCTCCTGAGTATCATCTCCCTCTCGCCTATTTTTATAAGATATGTGAGATTTGAAAATCCGCTTGGGAATTGTTTGATCTCTATATCCCCTTTTATTTCAGGTATATTTGACTTAATAAAATCATAAATTGTTTCCTTGTTTAATTCTTCACCTTCCCGAATTGAAGAGGGTTCGTCTGATATACTGCCGTGCGATGTCATAGTAAAAATCCTCCTTTAGATTTTTATATAAGACTCAATAAATTCTATTATGAATGATGCATACTCATCGGCGCTAATCTTTCTTTTAGTGTACTTCCATCTTTTAAGATACCAATCTTGCAGCATGGCTTTAATCATTGAAGCGGTTAGGAGAATATTTCTTTCTGCATATATCCCGGTTTGGATTCCATCGGAAATTATATCAGTAAATAACTTTTCAGTAAATAATTCACTCCCAATCGATAATTTTCTGTCTTCACGCTTTAAGTTTTTTGTTTCCATATATAAAAAATAGAACCATAGAGGCTCCACTTCGCTTAAGTATATATGTATTTTTATCGCCGTCTTCATCTTTTGTTCGGGAGGTGTTTCAGTTTTAATGTAATTATTTATAATGTTTGTTATTAGATTAAAACCGTTAATATGAATTATTTTAAAGAGTTCCTCTTTACTTGGAAAATAGTTGTACAGAGCTCCCATGCTTAAATCTGTCTCTTTGCTGAGATTGCGCAGAGTCATAGCTTGAAATCCTATCTCATTGCTTAACTTAAGAGTTGCATTAAAGATAGATATTAAATTTTTGACAGCTACGCTCTCGTTTTTTATTTTAAAGAAGATACGGTTTTTTTTAAAATAGTTTCCCCAAATATACTCCATTGTAATATTAGGATCTTTGCTAAATTGTTCAAATGTTAATTCCATTCGTCGTCAGACCTGTTATTTAAATTTTCTCAAAATATGTCTTGCAATAGAACTCTTGTGGACTTCATCAGCGCCGTCGTATATTCTTGCAGCACGTTCATGTCTATACAGGTATGCAAGTATTGTATCATCAGTCATACCTAATCCTCCGTGAACCTGCAGAGCTCTGTCAATTACCTTCTGCATAGTATTGGCTACAACAAATTTTATCATTGCAATATCATCTCTTGCCTCTTTTGCTCCAACAGTATCAATTCTCCATGCAGCATATAGAGTCATAAGGCGTGCAGCCTGAATTTCAGCAGCGGATTCGGATATCCATTCCTGTATAATCTGCTTTGAGGAAAGTGTTTTTCCATCAGGAGAGATTTTTCTTGTACTTGCCCTTTTGCACATTAGATCAAAGGCTCTGTTGCATATTCCAAGCCATCTCATACAGTGATGAATTCGTCCCGGACCAAGCCTGTCTTGTGCAAGAATAAAACCCATACCCTCTTGCCCAAGGAGATTAGATTGCGGAACACGGCATGATTGAAATAATATTTCTCCATGGCTTGAGTAATCGCTGCCGCTATGACCCATTACCGGGATATTTCTGACTAAGTTAAATCCCGGAGTATCCGTAGGGACAATGATCATACTCGCCTGAGCATAAACCGGAGCATCAGGATTGGTAACAGCCATTACTATACTAAAGTTTGAGCCGTCAGCGCCGGATGTGTACCATTTGTGTCCGTTTATTATATAATCTTTCCCATCTTTTATGGCAGTTGTCTCCAGCATAACAGGGTTGGAGCCGGGCATGTCTACTTCAGTCATTGCAAAGCAGCTTCTAATATCTCCTGCTGTAAGCGGTTCCAGATATTTTTTCTTCTGCTCCTCTGTGGCGTAAAGGTGCAGTATCTCAATATTTCCGGCATCCGGAGCCTGACATCCGAAAACATAATGGCCTATAGGAGTTCTTCCAAGCGCTTCCGAAACAAGACCATGTTCAACCATGGATAGACCCATACCTCCAAGCTCAACAGGATGATTTGGACCCCAGAGCTCCATCTTTTTTACCAGAGCTCTTTTCTCTTTTAGAATCGGCAGAAGCTCTTTAAAATCATTGTTGAGGAACTCCTTCTCAAATGGGATCAGTTCTTTATCAACAAACTCATTGATCATCTCAAGAACGATTTTCATCTTATCTGATATTCCAAAATCCATTGTAATCCTCCAATAATATTCTAAAATAACTAAGAGTTTATTTATAAGTAATTATATTCTTAACACCTGAAAGTTCAAGGTGATGGTATTCTTTAAAGATATAATGACTTTTAAAATTACTACGGGCAGGATAATAAAAAGTCAAGGAAAAAATGAGCGAGCGGTCGCTTTTTTTCTTGACTTTGGTATAACTTGAAATTTTATTTAAAAAGACGGGCAAATATCAGAAGAGAATAAAATAGAATAAAAATAAAAATGAAGATACTTGTATGTGTAAAACAGATAGCTGATCATGATTCGGAAATAAGAATCAATAGTGTATCAACATGGATTGATGAGCTTAAAAATACGCTATTTAGAATAAACCGTTATGATGAGTATGCATTAGAAGAGGCTCTTTTAATTAAAGATATATATAAAGATACGGTAATAGATATAATATCAGTTGGGCTTGAGCGTGTTTCATCAACAGTTAAAAAATCCCTTGAAAAAGGGGCAGATAAAGGTATTCATATAAGGTGCAATAAGGACTATATATGTGCAGCAGAAACAGCGTTACTAATAGCCGAATATGCCAAAGATAAAGATTATGATATAATATTTGCAGGCGTTATGTCCGAGGATTTAATGCAAGGTCAGGTCGGACCAATAATAGCCTCGCATCTTTCCATTCCATGCGCAGTTTCGGTAATAAGGTCTGAACTTAAAACCGATTTTTCGAGGATTACGGTTGTATCCGAACTTGAGGGTGGAGTGACTGAACATATAGATATGACTCTTCCATGTTTAATTACAGTACAGTCAGGTGTTAATAGACCGCGCTATCCGTCGCTCTCAAATGTAATGGCTGCCAGAGCCATGAGTCTTATTACAATAGATTGTGACGCTTTAAAAAGCATTGATCATTCCAAAGAAACAATATCATTAGAATATCCTGTTGTATCGTCAAAGGGGATTGTTATTGACGGAAATACGGAAGAGAAGGCAGAGAAATTACTTAACATACTTCACGAAAAGGGAATACTATGAAAGAGGAGAATCTATTAGTCGTACTGGATACAATAGAGGATAAGCTAATGCAGCAGAGCCTTGAGACTATTGCTTTTTCGGAAAAATTGATTCGGGAAAAACAACATAAAATCATTGTACTTGTTCCGGGCAGAAATGTAGAGTATATATGTAAAACCGTATCAAACATATATGGGCTTAATACTGTTGCGCTGGAACACAATGATCTATATTATCCAAATCCCGACCTAACGGCAGAATCGATATATTTACTAACAGAAAAATATAATCCTAAATTCATAATATTTACTCACACAATGAGAAATGCACAGAGCGCTGCAAAACTTTCAGTCAAGTTAGGCGCTGCGGCAGTAACAGCGGTAGAATCATTTATTTATGATAATGACGGCTGCATCTTGCAGAGGTCTGTATTTAATGGAAAAATAAAGATGAATGTTAAGATTAATAGCTCTATCAATATTTTAACTATTCTCTCTGGCGTATCGTCAATGCCTGAAGAAAGAGTCTGCTCTAAAGATGATCAGTTAGTGTTTAATGAAAAAATAACTATATCAAGCGCCGGCTATAAGCCGCAGCTATTATCAAAGTCGGTTGAAACAGATATAAAATTAGAAGAAGCTAATGTAATAATAGCAGTTGGGAGAGGTATAGGAGGGGATGAGAATCTTAACCTCATCAAAGAGACGGCAGCTCTGTTTAAGGACTCGGCGATTGGCGCATCAAGGCCTGTCTGCGATAACAGATGGCTCCCATTCAGTCATCAGGTGGGGATTACAGGGAGGATTGTATCGCCAAGATTTTACATGGCTTGTGGAATATCAGGGTCGCAGCAGCATGTTGCAGGTATGAAAAATTCTAAAGTAATTGCAGCTATAAATAAGGATGCCAATGCTGCAATTTTTTCCATAGCAGATTATATAATAGTAGATGACCTGTTATTATTCCTGCCTGTCTTTATAAAAAAATACCGTGAAAGGCAGCAGTAGTTTCAA
>WRGT01000040.1 GCA_009787025.1 Spirochaetota bacterium | reverse complement strand
TAAATAAAATTCCAAATAAAATCAAAGCCAATGTCTTAATGATTAATTCTCTGTTCTTCATAGTAAATATTCTCCTCATTTTTTTACAGGCAGGGCTCTGCCCCCTTGCTTGTTCTTCTGCGTCATCTGCGTGCCTGTTATTATTGCCATAAAAATTTTCCGTCTGGAGGGAGTGTAAAAATTTTTCTGTAAATTGGTTTCCGTAGATATATTGACTGTTGTGAGCCGGTTATTGCGGATTTGTGTTTGTTTACCTGTGCAAGAATATGTTTTTATAAAACTTTGTTTATCTAAGAGGTTAAAATAAGAACTGGTAGAATTATTTATTAGACAAAAATAAAGCAGGCAGTAAACAGAAAGGTCACAACGGAAGGTCACTAAAACGGAACGGAACGGAACGGAACGCTTTTTCTAAGTGTATCATTACTTTGTTTCCTTTGTCAAGTAAAAAATTTTTCATATGAAAATTTTCCCCTGTTTATGCTGTTATGATGCAGAATATATATAAGTATAAACCATCAAAATATAGTGTCAATAAAAAAATTGTCTGAACCATGATTTACAGAATTACCGGGATTTTGCTTCTCCCAAAGTACTGTAAGTAAAATTTTTTTGTACAGACAAAATTTTTTTACTTACAGTACAAATGTTGCAAAAAAACAATTTGTTTCGCAGGTTATTATTTTATATCCAAAACCGCAGAGACAAGGCATGCCTTGTCTCTGCAAATTTATCCATACAAATAATAATTTCAAATTCCCTAAATTTCATGTGTACGAAACCACAAAAATCATTATAAATTACGCAAACCCGTTCTCTAAAAGTTTATTCATAAAATTATCATCATCTTCTCTGTTTTTGTCTGCGCTGTTACCCTTCCCGTATTTAAGTATCTGTTCAACATACCGCGCTAAAATATCCGTCTCAATATTTACCTCAGAGCCGGTCTTCCATGTTTTTATAATCGTACTTTCTATTGTCTCAGGAATAAGATATAGGATAAAATCATTCCCCGCAGTTGATACTACAGTCAATGAAATACCGTCAACTGCGATTGAACCTTTTGCAACAATATACTTCATATAATCTGCCGTAACGGAAACCGTTACTTCAATGCCGTTAACATCGGATTTAATATTCTTTATTTTTCCCTTTATATCTACATGACCCTGAACAATATGTCCCCCCAGCCTTGCGCTGAGAGTCAAAGCCCTCTCTAAGTTTACTCTCTGCCCTGAAACAAAGCTGCCGAGAGTCGTTACGTCAAGGGTCACTTTTGATGCAAAAACAGAGAAACTCTTGCCTGATATTTCCGTTACGGTTTGACACGCACCGTTGATTGAGATTGAATCCCCTCTCTTTGTTCTTTCAAGTACCTTATCTGCGCTGATATTAAAAATTTTTCCGTCACCGGAATTTTTTACATTCACAACCGTACCTGTCTCTTCTATTAAACCGGTAAACATTGGCAGCCTCACATCTTAAAATTATATTCCTCTTTATAACCATTAAACAATATGTTATCTTTAATTTGTATTGTCGATATACCATTGAGATGACGAGAATCGGTAATGTTCATACTCTCTTTACCGTTTATAGGCGATATACCGCTCCCCAATAACTTTGGAGAGATAATGTACATAAATTGGTCAATAGCTCCGGCATTAAAAAAAGAACCGTTTAACGAACCTCCCCCTTCAAGAAGAGCAGTCATTACCCCTCTATCTTTAAGTACGCTCATTACAAAATGAATACTCTCATCATTGGAATTAATTTCATGTTGAACTATATTCACTCTATGCAAAACTTTCTTCAATTCATTATTCAATTTTAGTACTGTATTAACATCATCACTATTTGCAATTATTATATGGTTATCATCACGCAAAAAGTTACTCTTTGGGGAGAGTTCATTTGGAATACCAACAAGCACCCTCAAAGGGTCATTATAATCATCTATATCTGCAGTAAGAAGCTTGGTAAGAAAAAAATTTCTTCTCCCATTGATGTAATTTAAGCTTTCCGATAATCCGGCTTTTATGTCGGAATTAAAATCATTCACGCGCGCGTTAAGCATGGGATTATCTTGAATGAGAGTATTGCAACCAATAATTATTGCATCAACCTTCGCCCTCAATTTATGCACTAACAACCTTGTGTACTCATTTGATATCCATTTAGAATCGCCTGTGGTTGATGCAATTCTGCCGTCTAATGTTACTGCGCATTTATTGATAATAAATGGCTGTCCTTGCAATATATACTTCTTAAAACTTCGCAGCAAATCAGAGGCAGCATCAAAATAATTATTCATAATATTAACCGTTATTCCGGCAGCAGCAAGTTTCTCTACGCCTTTACCTGCAACTTTGGGGTTTGGATCAAGGATAGGTATATGAACCTTTGTAATCCCGCAATCTATTATTGCATCCGTACACGGAGGAGTTTTACCATAATGAGCGCATGGTTCAAGCGAAACATACAACTCTGCGCCGGTTGTATCGTAGCCGTTACTCTTAGCATGTTTTATAGCTTTAATCTCTGCGTGATCTCCGCCGTAAATATCCGTACCGCCTTCGCCTATGATTCTGCCGTTTTTTACAATAACTGCTCCAACAGCAGGATTTGGAGAGGTCTTCCCGATTTTAGAAAAAGCAATCTCACATGCCTGCTTCATATACATATCATCTGAAATCATTTGAGCACAATCCGAATTTAAAATAGACTTCATCTAAATCTCTATCTAACATTAACTCCCTTTCAAGCCTCTGCTCAAGTATATGAGTTAAATATTCATTATTCTTTTTACACTGCATATATCCGCCTACAACGCTTCCGCCATAAAAGAAAAAGGTTATTGTCCCCGATATTATTGAAAGAGCGCTCAATTCGTTTTTGTAAGAAGCGTATGTCACTGCAGAACCTGTTCCTATAATTATTATTGATACTATGGCAGTACCTTTTTCTCCGGCATAGAGGTATCCCATGCCGGGTATAATCCCTGCTAAAGCTCCCAGAAAAGGTTTCTTCATGTTTGCATGAACGCTGGTTGAATATTCAAATAATTCCTTATAATTTAATAATCCGCTATAATTTAATAATTCATCACCTCTTTCATCATAGGGTTTATTTTTTAAAGCAGATATATATACTTTTCTTTTATGAAGATAACTGCCATATTCTTTAGAGCCATTTCTTCCAATGAATTTAGATAATTCAATTACAGAATCATCTTCTCTGTTTAACTTAAACAGACTGTCAATTCTAAAGAGAGAAAGCGGTACAATAATATTTTCATTTGTCCCGCTCAAATCAAATTTTAGAATATCATTATATTTTTTACTCTTATAGAACAGATAAGATGCAGTAACATCAAAGGTTGAGTTTGAAATATATGAAGGATAAAATGAGTTGAGCCTAAGCAGTTCAGAATATGCTCTGTAATATTCGCCTTTTTGAATCAAATCACAAGTAAAGGATGAAATTTTTTTCGGCGTAAAATCATCATACAACTGCGCCGCGCTCGCCGCAAACGCCATTACATCAAAAAAAATTACAACAAAAAAAATTTTAAGATTATTCAACTCTTTAATCTATTCCACCGATTTTAAGCTTGAGTAAAATCCGGAAACAGGATTTTACTTTTTAGCTACGAGTTTCTCCCATCCGTAAACGACCGGAGACGCAATAAATATTGATGAATATGTTCCTATTATTATGCCTACAATTAATACAAGTGAAAAGTCATGGAGAGTCTCCCCTCCAAAGAAAAATAAAGCAAGAATTGCAAATAATGTTGTTAAACTTGTAAGTATTGTCCTGGTCATAGTTTGAGTAATCGCCTTGTTTATAATCTCTGTGAATGTAATCTTAGACTCAAGCTGGTTTGTCTCTCTTATTCTATCAAAGATTACAATTGTGTCATTGATAGAGTATCCATACAAGGTTAAAAGCGCTGCTAATACTTGTATATCAATCTCAATCCCCATAAATCCGCAAAAGACAATGGACATAACTATGTCATGTATCAGCGCGACCATTCCGCCGACAGCAAATTTTATCTCAAATCTAAAGGCTAAGTAAACAGACATCAATACTATTGCCATTAACGACAGCTTCCATGCAGCTTTTCTAAGGTAATCTCCAATAGAGGGACCGACAGTCTCTTCGCTCTCAATAGAAACTCCTGGAAATTTTTCATTTAACGCTTTTTTCAATAATTCAATTTTTGAAACCGGAACCTTGTCATCATTCTGTACGTTATCAGACGCCGCTTCTTCAAGTTTTGTAATAATTATATATGTTTTTTTGGATTCATCGCCTATTTGCTGAACCTTTGCTCCAAAATCGCTTAATGCTCTTCTGATTACTCCTTCGTTTACCGGAACATCCTGACTATCCTGAAACTTGGCGATTATCTTATGACCGCCGACAAAGTCGATCCCATAATTAAATCCCCCTTTCATAAATGTACCTATGCCAAGTACAATGATAAACAGCAAGGAGGCTCCTATTGCAATATATCTATACTTAAGAAAATCTATTGTCCTTTCCAAAACTCTCTCCTTCTATATGCTCAATTTAGTCATCTTTTTATTGAGAGACATTAATTCATAAACATACCTTGTTACATATAGCGCTACAAACATACTCACTAATATTCCAACAAAAAGCGTTACGGCAAAACCCTTAATAGGTCCTGTCCCGTATTGGTATAGAATAAACGCTGCAAGGATAGTAGTAAGGTTTGCATCAAAAATCGTCCAGAAGACTCTGTCAAAACCATTCTCAATTGCAATTCTTACAGATTTACCCCTTCGCAGTTCCTCTTTTATCCTCTCATATATTAGTACATTAGCATCTATAGCCATACCTATTGAAAGTAACATACCTGCTATACCGGGTATGGTTAATGTAAAACCCAGCATAGAAAGGATTGCTATTGAAAAAACCAAGTTTAACACTAATCCAAAATCTGCAATAATACCTGCCGCTTTATAATAAACTATTGCAAAAATAAATATTCCGGCAAGCCCTATGAGAAATGCCTTTACACCGGCTTCTATTGAATCCTGTCCCAGCGACGGTCCTACGGTTCTCTCCTCGGCAATTTTTAATGATACAGGCAAAGCTCCCTCTTTAATAACTCTTGCCAGCACAAGAGCTTCATTATAGGTAAATGAACCTGTGATTGTACCGGCTCCTGCGGTTATTGTTGTCTGTATTGCCGGAGCGCTTCTTATCTTCTTATCAAGTACTATTGCAAGTCTCCTTCCATGATTCTGTTCCGATGTAACTTTTGCAAATTTTAAAGAGCCGTCTGCCGTTGTTTTAAAGGCAACAACAACTCTCCCCCTTTCATCTCTATCAACAGTAGCCTCTTGAATATCAGTACCGCTTAAAGATATCTCTTTCTGTAAAACCATCGGATATTTAGGCGAAACTACACCTGTATCATGATTACGATCATAATCAAATAATACTTCAAGCGTATTTGGGAGATTTATAGCCTTTGAAATATCTTCGGCAACCAGCACTAAATCATCAAATCTTTCAGGTAAAGACTTGTCTTTATAATTCTGCGCAAACCACTCCATTGCAGCCTTAGAATATGTATCATCTACTAATCTATATTCAAGCGTACCCGTATCGCCAAAGGCTTTTTTTACTCCTGTGGGATCTTTAACCCCAGGGAGCTGAACCTCTATAGCTTCATTTCCTCTGGGTCTTATTGAGGGCTCGGATACGCCGAATTTATCTATTCTGTTTCTTATTATTTCAAGAGCCTGTTGAGTTATTTCGTTCTTATCCTTTTCAGTCAGTTCTCTCCCTACCTTTTTTTCTATACCTTCAAAATCCGCCTGAAGTACTAAATACATCCCGCCTTGAAGATCAAGACCTAATGTAATCTTTTTTGCAGGAAGAAATTTTTGAGCCCAATGATCAAGAATCTTTGCATCAGCAACGCCGTTATATATTTTCATCTCATTCATTATGGCGTCTGTTACATTTCTTCCGGAAACTATAATTGTTTTGTCATTGATTTTTAGTTTATATTGATCAGATGAAAAACGTTCTTTAACTGCATCTATATCCTGTTCTGTTGCAGAATCATAAAATCTTATCTCCATTGATTTTGTTCCTACTGTGGGGAGAATTAATAGCACAGCAAAAACAATCAACGATATTATAAAGATAGATTTATACACCATCCCTCTATTCATTCATAGCCTCTATAATGATATTATTTCCTATAACTATTTAATACTTTTCTTGATTTTGAATTTTTATTGCTTACCTTTGGCGGACCGGATGCTCTTGACATATATAGAATACAAATTCCTACTATAATAAGAATTACCAGAATCTTCCAAATATCTATATATGAAGTCTCTTTTTTTTGATCAGGCTCTGCAGGCATTTCAGCCTCTATACTTTTTTCTGCCATCTCAGGAATTTTATCCACAAGCTTTATCTCAGGTATCCTTCTATATTTAAAATTCCCCTCATCAATCAATAACAGACCCTCATCAATCTTTATTGCATCAGGTTTATCATTTTTTTCATCTTCAGTCTTTATATCTTCAACCTTCTGAACAGGTTTAATTTCCGATTTATTTTTAATTGATGATTTTTTTTGAACAACATTGTTACTTTCAAATTTCTCCTTGTTTGTTGAATCAGGCGTTATTGTACTATTTTTTTCTTTATTTACTATCCCTTCGTTTTTAAGAGGTTCGGCTATTGCACCGGAACTGTTATCATGCGCTTCACCGCCTGAGCCAGTATTGGTATTTTCACCCTCCTGAGCAGATAAAGAAGTAAAAAAAAGCAGCTGCATAAATAGTAATATTATGGATAATTTTAACAATTTCATAGCTTACACTTCACTTAAATATTAAGAGATCTTCGCCTGCATAGCATTCTTTGAAAATTCAACATTAGTATTAGATGATATCTTTACAGTGATTATATCATCTTTTATTGCTGTAACTACTCCATAGATACCGCTGGCTGTAAGTATTTTATCACCAACCTTTAAACTGTTAATCATAGCCAGCCGCTGCTTCTCTTTTTTCTGCTGCGGTCTGATCAGCAGAAAATAAAAAATTACAAACATCGATCCAATTAAAGCTAAACTAAACCAGTTATTTGCGCCGCCGCCTGCCGCACCCGCTCCCTGTGCATAAGCCGTTCCAAGCATAATTTACACATCCTATTAATTAAAGTTAATCTATTTTTAATAATCAGCCATCTGTGTCAACTTATTAATTTAAATCAAAGATAAAAGAATTTAAGAACAATTCTATTCTTTATATAAACTGTTTCATATTGCCAAAATTCAATATTTTATATATAATTTTATTATATATAAATGTTCTATATACCCTAAGGTATTATAATAACAGGAGTCTTTAATATTAAATATTTTTCCAATTCAACAACATCCTTATTATACATGCGAATACAACCGTTTGAACAGAGTCCTCCGATTGATTCTTCATCATTATTCCCATGAATAGCTATGCCGTAACCTATGCCGGCCGGTTTACCCCTAATAATCGGGATATCGCCCCTCTCCAAAGCCTTCGTATAATTTATTTTATCTATATCATTTGGATAATTTATGCCGAAATATCTGGGACCATATGCATTATCTCCAAGATCAAGTTCGGGATAGCCATATTTATGGTGACCGTTTACTTTTTTAAAAAAATATTTATTCATGTTAAAAAGCTTCTTATAAGAATCAGTGTTTTTTTCCGAATCTATGCTTAAAATTTCATCTATTTCATAAGTTCCTTCAGGCGTTCTGTTATCGCCCTCATGAAGCTTGGGTTTCATATCAGGATTATCTCCTATACCGATTTTATATAAACCTGCCCTCTTTAAATCAGAATCATAGACCTCAAGTGTGAACGCCTTTTTTGTTATCACAAAGGCAAATTTCCCATTGTATGAGGAAAAACTTTTTTTAAGCAGCTCTGTTTTATGATCACTGCAAGAGACCATAAAAATAACAATCGATAAAATTAAAAATAATCTTTTCATAACCATAACATCAAACAATCTATTTGTCCATTAAAATATAATTAATAAAAACCTATTGATATACGGGTGATGTTCTTTCATTAATACTCTTCAATTCTTTTATTATTTCATCTGTAATATCGTATTCGGATTTCGAATATACTAGTCCATCGCTTGAATTAAAAACAAAATCGGCATCATATTTATTAGCAATAGTTTCTAAAGCAGACTTTATCTTAGAATAGAATCCGGATTTAATCTGTTTCTCCTGCTCTTTGAGTTTAGCCATTTCTTCTCTATAGTAATTAAGCTCGCTCTCCGATGCGGATGCTTTAGCGTTTTCAACATCATATATTTTTTTATTCAATGAATCCATTTTTCTTTTAAGCTCCTGAGCCTCATTGCTATTGTTATAAAGATGCTCATATATAGCATTTAAATTGATATATCTGATTACATGATTATTAGTATTATTAAAACCGATCATAGAACATGATGTTATAACCATTAATAAAATAAACAAAAACATTCTTGCAAAAACAGCCATTAGAACCTCATATCCCCTATTGCAAACTGAAAATTATACCCGCTTATTTTTCTGAATCCATCGTCATAAATCATTTTTTTACCAAACCAAAATCTTAACGGCATCATAGGAATCTGTACTCTTATACCAAAACCGTATGAGTAGATAAAGTATGGAAGAAGATTGCCGTCTGTAAGTTGATTTATTCTTCTCAGTTTGCCTGATGCAATATCTTCATCAATATATTTTTTATTATCATCATTTAGCTGCTTCTCCCAGTACTCATCCGACCATAAAGAACCGGCATCAAAAAACAAAGCAACCCAAAGCATTTGAGGATGGATTGGTATTCTATACTCTGCTCCATATAAAATTCTATGGTACAAGCCTAAATATCTCCAGGAATTGGCCATATCACTGTCATAGTAATCCCAGCCTCTGACTGTTTCAGGTCCTCCAATATCAAGCCTGTCCTCTACTTCGAGCCATTCATTCTTTGTATAAGGTCTATGTTTAGCTGTCCACCTCTTGCCAATCGGAGGCGTAATAAAATCACCGCTTGCTCTGAGTTCTATAACAGTAGGATGCGTCTTCAAAAAAGGAAGATGAAACGGCGAATAATAAAGATAAAATTCCGGAGAATACTGAGTAAAATGGTCATCCCCTCTTAACAGATAACCGCCTGTAAACTCAGCGGTGACCCCGATCCTCCAGCCTCTTGTCGGATTTAGATAGTTATCCTTTGAATCCCTGTATGTATATAATTTAACAGTTCTCTTTGATTGCCTGCCCTTAACCACAGCCATTAGAACTTCATCCGGGCTGTTTCCTGAAGGATCAAAATATGTTTTCCAGCTATGAACCCATGTAATTCCCGTAACCCAGTAATACCAGTATCTATAACTTAAACCAAGAGAATAACCAAGACCTTCTTTTTTATAATCAGACAAATGATTCGAATCCGGAAATATTGACCGCTCATTATATTCGTAGATATAGTAGAATACCGAGCTGGAAAAACCAATAGGATAATCAAAAAGCCATCTTTCTAAAAAGCTAAGTGTTATTGCCGTTCTCTTTGGTCCATACTCAAATTTAACCCCGATTGATTGACCATTACCCATAAAATTATTCTCACGCACATCTGCAAATATAGAAAACCCGGCAGCAGTCCCATAGCCGCCTCCCATAGATATGGTTCCTGACGGCTGCTCTTCAACATCAACAATGAGATTCACCTGATCTTCGCGGGTACCCGGTTTTATATCGAAATTGACCTGTTTAAAATAACCCAAATTATATACAGTCTCACGGGATATCTGCATCTTTGCTGCGTCGAAGAGATCCCCTTCATGAACATCTAATTCTCTTCTAATAACCTTATCTTTAGTCTTTTTGTTCCCTTTAATAATTATATTCTCAATATATGCCTTTTCACCCTCATAAATTAAAAAATCAACTTTTACATATTTTCTCTTCTCTTTAACTCCATCAACTATCTCTTCACGTTCGGTTACAGTTCTGTTTGGAATAGCTCTTGCCTGAATATAACCTCTTGAGCTATAGGTAAAGCCGATATTCTGCATATCTGCCATAAACTTAGTGTTGTTAAATACTTCTCCTTTTTCCTGCAATTGGAAAGCTTCCTTCAACTGAACAATCTCTTCATCTGTTAAAACTTTGCTTTTGCCATCGCTAAACTTAATATCATATGCTCCGTCAAAATAATATTTATCGCCTTCACTCAATCTAAGGGCAATAAAAATACATCTATCTTTCCGAATAACAGGATTTGTCCATTCATAGTCCAACTTCTCGCTAACTATCTGGGCATCTAAATATCCGTTCTCTCTATAATAATTTAAAATTTTTCTCTTATCCTCTTCAAAAACATCTTTCTTAAAAGCGCCGTCCTGAAAAAGAGAATCCTCTTTTGTTTCCATTTGGCTCAAAAGCGTTTTGACATATATTTTATTAGCGCCTAAAACAGATATTTTCCCAACTTTAATATCTTCTCCTTCATCTATAATTATATCAATAAGAATCGGGCTGTTTTCATCATCCTTCTTTATCTTAGATATCTTATAAGTAATATAAGCATTAAAATAACCGCTCTTTTCATATTTATCTCTCAAAGCCTTTATGCTGCTTTCAATGTAATCTTTTCTAAAGGCATCGCCCTCCTTTAACTTCATAACTTCAATTAATTCTGTTTCACCCAGTTCGTCATTCCCCCTGAATACTATCTTATCAATTACCGGTCTCTCTTTTAAAATTACTTTTAGCTTTACGCCGTCGCCAAGATCGTCTATTTCAACTCTAACATTTTCAAATGAGCCAAGGGCAAATATATTTTTTATATCCTCTCTTATCTCGACAGACCTAAGCGGATGCCCTTCGGTTGTGACCATTATCTCCAGAATATCCTCTTCATCAACATTATTAAGCCCTTCAAAATCGATACTTTTTACAATCTTCCCTTCATATTTTGAAGGTTGTGATGAAAGCATTTGAAAAAGGGCGGTTATGGAGATAAAAAAAACCAGCAAAGCAGCAATTATATATGTAGATTTAACTTTTATTGTCATTCAATACAAAACCCTATTGAAATTATTAATATCAGCTCAAAAAAAAATCAATTATTCCCTTTATAAATTAAAGGCTGAGATGTCAAGAAATGATTTATCGCAATTTTAACGAAACGCATTTATTCTATATTATATTATAATTCTAAGCCCTAAAAAAAACTGAATTCCGGGTTCAGGATAACCATCTCTGAAACTATATTCTACATTATACAGATTGTTTATTCTTGAATGAAGATAAAAAGTTTCATAAAGTTTCACATGAACATCTAAAGCACCGATTAAAGAACTGCCAAGCTGCTCATCATTTATTGGACTTACATAAACTTTACTTCTAAAAGAGTTTTCCCAATTTACCTCTACCATGGACCCTTCATATGCAAGGTTAAACGTAAAAATATTATCAGGTCTATATGTAATGTTAATATCATCAAACTGTTTCTTGGGAAAATATTTATAATAGTCATATATTAATCTTATATTTATCAACTGACTCAATAGAACTAATCCTGCTGCAAACTCCATTCTCCCATTTAAGAAACTAACAGGTATAGCCTCAACGCTTAGAATCTTTTTGGATGTTGGATCATCGTAATTATAAAAATTATTATTATCTTCAAAAATTCCTTTAACCTTTAATCTTGCACTCTCTACTCCAAGAATAGATCCGGGATCAGAGTTTGTATTTGTTCCTAATTCGCATTTAAATTCAGTATGATTTACAGTTGAAGGAGGCAGATCATAAACAGGGTACATATACTTCTGCGTATAAAAAACATCTTCCGGGTCATAGGGAACAAGTTTATATTCATGGAGTATTTCTAATGAGATATATTTCAAATTTATGGAGGAGATATTCCCCTTAAAATAAAAAGTATCTGTGTCGTCAGCATCCCAGCATAACATGGGAGACAGTGTCACCATTGCATATTCGGTCACTTTAAAGCTTACATATACTTCGTTTAATGAATAAGAGTCATCCTTATATCCGCCAGAATAGCTGTTTAATCCGTTATCGGATCTTATCCCGATTTTGTTTGATGCAGACCATACATATTCCACGCCTATTATACCCTTAAAGGAATAAAAAGAATTTTCATCGACTAAAGAGTCATTAACTTGTGTTAAACTATGATCATCTCTTGTATAAATTATATCCAGTTCCCATCTTGCCGGCGCAGGCTTATACTCATTTTTTAGTCTTACCTTTAATTTATCCTTATTTTCCCTGCTATAAGACAGGTTATCAAACATGCCATACGAACTATTAGCTATGAGAAATTCGGGAATAAGCTTCCAGTAATCTGTTAATGTCAGTTCGCCTGTAAAACCGGTTTCATTAGTAGTAAAGCTTGAATTATTATATTTTTTAAAATCATTAATATTAGAAACATTTGAATTCAACTGATAGGCAAAATTTTTCAAACCCTGAGTCATTGAAAAAGAGAACATAGAATCGCCGTTCAAACCGGCAAGCATTCTTCCTTCAATGTTTGTACTGTTAGAATGAAATACAGGTAATTGATCTGATTTGTAATTATCACTATTAGCAGTACCATTTTGACCATAGACAAAACAATTAAAAAATATTATAGACAAAAGAGTAAATCTTATTACATTCTTTAAATATATGAATAAACCCCGCATTCCACCAATCCTTTACTTTTACAATGACTCATTCGCAATATAAAATTGTTCACTTTAATGATTCACATTTATCTTTGAGCTCCCATCTAAAGCCTTCGTTCTCCCGACCAAAATGACCATAAGCGGCAGTTGCTCTAAACTGAGGTCTTTTAAGATCAAGAGTTTTAATGATACCTGTCGGCTTCATGTCAAAAAACCTTTTTATCCTTGCAACTATTTCACTTTCCGGAATACGACCTGTTTCGAATGTATCAACCATTACCGAAACCGGATCTGCAACGCCTATTGCATATGCAAGCTGTACTTCGCATTTATGAGCAAGTCCTGCTGCAACAATATTCTTCGCTATATACCGGCCCATATATGCGGCAGATCTGTCAACCTTTGAGGAATCCTTGCCTGAGAAAGCGCCGCCTCCATGCCTTCCCATCCCTCCGTATGTATCTACAATAATCTTCCTCCCTGTTAAACCAGAATCTCCGTTTGGTCCGCCGATTACAAATCTTCCCGTGGGATTAATAAAAAATTTAGTCTCTTTATCAATCATCTCCACGGGAATTACTTTTTTAATTACTGTTTCAATTACCGCTTCTTTTATGTCTTCATTACTCACATCAGGCGTATGTTGTGTTGAAATTACAATCGCATCAATTTTCTTCGGCTTGCCGTTTTCATATCTTACAGTTACCTGAGACTTTGAATCAGGTCTTAAAAATTTAACCTCGCCGGATGTTCTTGCCTCAGAAAGTCTTTTAACAAGTCTATGAGCAGTAATTATAGGCATGGGCATAAGCTCATCGGTTTCTGCAACAGCAAACCCAAACATCATTCCCTGATCCCCTGCGCCTTGTTCTTTATATAAGCCCTCACCCTCTGTGACTCCCTGGGATATATCTTGAGATTGGGCATGGACATAAACCTGTACTTCGCAATGTTTATAATCAAATCCTACATCAGGATCATTGTAGCCTATATCCTTAACAACATTTCTTGCTATTTCTTCATAGTTCACACTCACATTAGAGGTTATCTCTCCTGCAATAACTATTCTATTTGTAGTAACAAGAGTTTCGCATGCAACCCTTGAATCTTTATCTCCTGATAAGTGCGCATCAAGAATTGCATCGGATATCTGATCGCATATCTTATCCGGATGCCCTTCGGACACAGATTCTGATGTAAAAATAAAATCTTCATGTGGCATATATTTTGCCTCCTTGAAATATCTTTATCATAAATATTAGATTGTAAGTTTATAAAATAAATTTTATGGAATTATTTTTTATCTTCAGCCGGCTGAGGTTCATTCTCAATTAACTCCGAAGGTTCATTATTTGTACTAAAAATTTTCTCTTTTAAAGAAGCTACTCTTTTTGATTCCAAAGCAGATAATCCCATTGACCCTATCAAAAAAAGCGCAACAAAAAAAGTAGTAATCTTGGTAATAATATCAGCGGTTGAAGAGCCAAATGTAGATTGACCTGCTCCTCCGAGGATACCCATTCCTGCTCCTTTGTCTGCCTGCAGAAGTATTATAATTATAAGTAATACGCACACGATTGAAAATATTACAGATACAACAGAAGTTAGTACGCCCATCTCTCCCTCTTTGAATAAAATATACAAATTTAAAATAACTAATACATGGTATTTAGACACGTTAATAATAAATAGTATTGATGTCAAGAAATAGTTTTTTTAAAAACTATGCGGTTTTTTGTCAGAGTTATAAATACAAATTATAATGTACAAATTGCAATATGAGTTATTTTTAATTAGCGGGCTCTGCCCCTTAATTTTTATTATAAAAGTGTATACTATGTCATTTCATTTTTTGTATACTATCTTATTGCGCTATACATACCAATCGCCCGCAATCATCCATCCGCATTATCTGCGTGCTAATAAAATAAATGGCGGAAAAAATTATTCCGAATTGGTAACTATCTTTGCCTGCATTGCAAGATACTCAACAAGCTTTTGCTCTGAAATAATCCCCTGAGAAACAAGTATAATACCTATCAAACCGCCTTCATTCTGCTGTATTTCAAGCGCCTTATTCATCTGTTCCCTTGTGATAACGCCGTTTTCAACCAGCATTTCACCCAGTAAAGGTTTTGCCATTTATATCCTCCCACATGAGCATAAATTATCTATATTCATACAATAATAATATACTTCAAAAAAATCAAGCACTAACAATAATTTTTATAACAGTTTTGAAACCCTGTTTTTCCAAAGATTATTTTGCCTATCCCTTTCCAAACTGTTCATAACAGGTTCAAATCTTTCTATTATTTTATTTTCTTTGGCAATTTCATCTATAGTATTATATAAACCGGATGTAAGCCCTGCGAGATATGCCGCTCCCAATGCAGTTGATTCCCTTATTTCGGGAATCAAAACGGGAACTCCGAGAATATCCGACTGAAACTGCATAAGAAATATATTCTCAGTAGCGCCTCCGTCAACCCGCAGCTCTGTAATGTTCTTCATTGTATCCTGTTCCATTGCCCTAATAACATCCATAGATTGAAACGCAATAGATTTTAAAGCCGCTCTTACAATCTGTTCCCTTGTAGTATCCCTTGTTAGACCAAAAATAGCTCCCCTTGCATTCATATCCCAATAAGGAGCTCCAAGCCCTACAAACGCAGGAACAAAAACTACTTCATCATCTTTATTAGATATAGATAGCGCCATCCCTTCGGACTCATCTGCGCCGGCAAAAAACTTCATATAATCCCTTAACCATTGCACAACAGCGCCGCCTATAAACACTGACCCTTCCAAGGCATAAACAGGTTCGCCCCTGTTATCAGGCGTAAGCGTAGTTAAAAGTCCGTGCTTTGAGATTATATAATCATTGCCGTTATTCAACAGCATAAAACATCCAGTACCATAGGTATTCTTTGTTGTTCCCGGATGAAGGCAGCTTTGCCCAACCATAGCAGCCTGTTGATCTCCTGCAATCCCTCCGATTAATATCCCGTCAGGGAGACAGGATAATCCCAATGTTTTACCAAAGGGATGGGCAGACGGTTTAACCTCAGGCAGAATAGTAAGCGGAATATCCAGAATCTCACACAGTTCATCGGACCATTTTTTATCTTTTATATCAAAGATAAGAGTTCTTGACGCATTAGTATAATCGGTAGCATGAACTTTTCCGCCTGTAAGTTTCCACAATATCCAAGTATCTATTGTCCCGAATTTCAATCTCCCGCTCTTTGATAGAGACCGGGCGTCAATAACATTATCAAACATCCATTTAATCTTTGTGCCTGAAAAATACGGATCAAGCAGCAGACCCGTCTTTTCTCTAAAAACAGTATCGTAGCCGCGTTCCTTTAACAGATTGCATATATCTGCAGTTCTGCGGCACTGCCACACTATTGCATTATATATGGGTTTGCCTGATTGGTCATCCCATAACAGCGACGTTTCCCTCTGATTGGTTATTCCTATGGATACGGCATTTTCAGGATTAAGATCTCCATTTTTTATTGCTTCGGGAATAAGCGCCGTTATAGAATTCCATATCTCTATAGAATCATGCTCAACCCAGCCGGGATGGGGAAAATATTGAGTAAATTCTCTATATGAACTTGAAATTATTTTGCCGTTTACATCAAAGCAAAAAACCCTGTTTCCTGTTGTCCCAAGGTCAATCGATATTATAAATTTTCTATCAGGCATCCAGCCTCCATATATGTATATTCTATCTCAAATATATTCTCAAATGTCAAACATTTAAAAAAGTCTTGAAATTACTAAAGCATGATTATTTCATAATTTAATTTTTATTTTTTATAAATAGAAAAGCCTGATTAAATCAGAAGTTTTTAATCCGTCTACTTTTAGTAAACTTATTTTTACTCTATAATACTACCAACTGTCACATAGTGGCACCTGACTTATTTAAAATTTACACTCTTTACTAATATGTATTCAATATACTGGAGGAATAATGAATCCTTATCCTTTTTCTATTTACATACGAAAAAACAGTAAATTTTATTATGTAAAGTTTAAAAATGATAATGGGCAGTATTCAACAGGCATCTCCACTGGAAAAACAAACAAACAGGAAGCTATTAAAACTGCTTTTGAGTGGTATTACAAAGGTAAACCAAAAAAAGGTGAAACAGTTTCTTTATCATTAAAACAAAAGTTTAAAGAGGGGGTAACAAAAGAAGAAACTATTTATATATTAAATGAATTAAAAAAAACAGGTTTAATAAAACATTATGTTTTAGATGAAACTAAAGCTGCCATTAATCTTATAGAATTTTTATTAAATTTTTGGGATTATGATTCTTCACCATTTGTTAAAGAAAAATTACGCAAGAACCACTCCATTCATAGACAATATTGTTATGTGATGGAGAATCGAATTAAAAAATATTGGCAACCATATTTTCAAAAAAAACTTTTAGGTGAATTAACAAAACAAGATTTAGAAACATTTATTGACTATATAGCGACTAAACAAATTTCAGCATTAACAAAAAATAATATTATCAATGCAGGAAAACAAGCAATCAAATGGGCATACAATAAAGAATATATCGACAAAGATATAACAACAGGAGTTGTATTATTTTCAGGCAAATCAAAAGAAAGACAAATTCTATCTCCTGAAACTGCTATGGCATTATTCAAAGTAAAATGGAAAGATAAAAGAACATGGCTTGGAAATCTATTAGCATCAGTGACAGGATTACGATTAGGAGAAATTCAAGCATTACAAATTCAAGACATTGGAAAAGATCAACTTTATATTCGACATAGTTTCAATAAACGTGATAATTTAAAAGTTACAAAAAATACGGAAAGTAGAATTGTAGAATTACCTTTTCCTGATATTATCCAAAATTTATTATTATTAGCATCAGAAAATCCTCATGGTGCAAAACCTGATAGTTTTGTTTTTTGGGATAAAAAATCATCATCAAAACCTGCTGATAGTCTTTTATTTTTAAGACATTTAAAAGAAACTCTTATAGCTACGGGAATGAGTGAGGAATCAGCTTCTGTTTATACTTTTCACGGATGGAGACATTATTTTGTAGTTTATATGAAAGACCGAATTTCAGATAAGCTACTACAAGACCAAACAGGACATAAAACTATTCAAATGTTAAATCATTATGCAGACCATAGACTTGAAAGTGATAAAGCAAAAATACAGGAGGCACAAAAAGAAGTGTTTGGGGAGTTGGTACAATTTAATAAAAAATAATTTAATTAAATCTAATTATTATAAAGAATATAATAGTATTGATTTAATTCTGGTAATATAAAAGGTATCCAATTTATTCCATCTATTGATTGTGCCGCTTGATCTGTATAATTTGAACTTACAGCAATAAATTTTCCATTACCAAAAACTACGTCACTCCAATCTTGATTATATGGTAAATTAAATGATGTCCAATCTACTCCATCATACGAATATGCACCTGTTTGTCCTTGTGAAATTGCTATAAACATATCATTAGCATATATTACTTTACTCCAATATTCTCCAGGAGACAATAATGCAGGTAAAATACTATTCCACGTAGTACCATCATCATCTGAATAAGTTATTAAATCTTGATCAGAGTTTATAACAACAAATTTATCATCTCCATAAGTTATACTTTTCCATCCAGTAATAGCATTAGGAAGAGGAGTTCCAAGATACCAATTCATTCCATCATCTGAATATGCAGTCAATTCATTTGCTGATTGTATTGTTATAAATTTATTATTTCCATATGCTATTCGATATGTCATATGAGGAATATAAGCTGATAATGGAAATGGAACTCCTATCCAGCCTGTTTTACCCGTAGGATCAGTAGTGTATGCAGCATCACTTGGACATACAACTACAAATTTACCATCACCATAATATATTGCCCAGGGATTAAACAAAGAATCTATAGAGAGAGAACCACTAAAATTTATTCCATCAATAGAATAATGATATAATGAACCACATAATGCTATATATGCACCATTAGTAAAAATCATATCAATTGTATTAGAACCCTGAATACCATTAGGAGGAAGGTTTACCCAATTTATTCCATCATTTGAATAATATGTTGTCCCATTACCTACTAATACAAATCTACCTGCAAAGATACTTAATGTTTCTAATATAATATCATCATCTATAATATCAAATAAAGAACTATTAACAGAATCCCAACCGGATAAAGTTGCAATTACTTGATAATCAGTATCAGGAAATAAATTTTCAAAAATATAAAATCCATCTATATCAGGATGAATAGGACTACCTACATTATTACCGTTTTGTTGTAATTGTATAGATACTGTTGTTACATCAGTAACTAATCCATTTAAATTTATAAACCCGGAAACTTTATAAATTACTACTGTATAATATTGTATTAATATATTACTTAAATAAATACCATCTTTAGTTGTTATTGCTTTAAGTGTTATATTTCCTATTGTATTCATTTCAATAGGTACTGTATATAGGGTATCTGCATTTGTGGGAGTACCACCATCAAGAGTATAATATATTTCTACTGTTCCATCTATAGTTGTTGTTGCAAGATAAATTAATGTTCCAAGTATAATATCTGACGAATCATTTGGACTCGAAATAGGTGTTGCAACTACTAAATAATTTTCTGTTAATATTCCGCTATAATGTCCTGACACAACAGTAACTGCTTTTAAAGTTAATGTTCGTGTAATAGGTATAGAATTTGTATAAAGTGTACTTGAAATAGTTGGTGTTGTTCCATTTAATGTATAATATATAGAACTACTTGGCGTAGTTGTTGTTAATGTAACTGTATTGTTATAATTCAACCATCCACTTGTAACACTTGCAACAGGTGTTGATAGTATATCAAGAGATGATACTAAAACATTACTTAAAAATTCATTAACTCCATCATCTACTATTGCAATAGCTTTAATATTTAAAGTACCACTTAAACCTGCTATGATAGGAATTGTATAAAGTGTACTTAAACTTGTTGGAATTGACCCATCTGTAGTATAATAAATTTGTGCTTCTGCTGTACTCCCTATTATATTTCTAATAGCATCTTGTTGTATAGTACCAACATAATCTCCAGTACGACCATCACGAGAAATAAATAATTTATTATTACTGAAAATTATTTCTATAAGGATGGTTATTATCAAGTCTGATTTTTGGTTTTGCTATTGTAAGTTTAGAATATGGATAACCGTCCTTATCCAGTAAATGATTAGACCTTATAATTAACCATCTACCTGAATATTCTACAGCATTTTCATCATCTTGCGTTTTTTTAGTTGTTTGAATAGTAACAGTTTTTCCTGTTACACATCTAACATCAAATTGAGTCATAAGAGTCATTCTATATGATAAATTTGTATCTGCATAAAAACTATTTTTAAACCCACTAAAATATTCAGGTGTATCTAATTGATGTTGAATACCAAGATAAACATTGTCAGTAGGAATTTTATTTATAAAATCTTTATGTACAAGAAGTCTTTCATTTTCATTATCTATTTTATAATCTGTCATTTTATGAATATTTTCCTGTTCACTTATATTTACACCAGCATTTTCAAAACTATAAAATCTTTTTAAATAATTTTCTTTATTAAATGGCATTCCCCCGTGTAAAGTATCATATTCTTTTATATATGTATCATCCATTTGAGATGTAGGAGATATATCTATAATAAAATCTTTTACAGGTTGTTGATTCATGAGTTCTTGTATTGTCATAAAATAAAATTCTCCATTACAATTTATAAATGTATAAAATGGAGATTGTTGAAAACTTGTAGAATATGCTGCTCGTGTCAATTTTCTTATAAAATCTTTATTCATGTCATTATATTGATTTAAATAAGGAAATCCATTTGTCTCACTTATAAAATATTTATTTTTTGGTATTTCAAAAAATGGTATATATACTTTTTTTAATATATCTGATATAGTCATTTTTTGTTGTGACGATTCATTATTAAAACTTCCTGATTGCGGTCTATCAGTCATATAATGTTTACTTAATAAGATAAAAATTTGATCTCCATTTATATTATTAGAAGGTTCTATATTATTAAGTTGTGCTTCTGTCCATACATAATTATGTTCAAGCCATCCACCTGTAAAGCTACCATTTTCTTGCTGTTCTTCATTATAACCTATTTGAACATTAAACTCCATACCTTCAATAAAAAATAATTTATCAGATATAAGACCTACTTGATCTATATAATAAACTTCTCCATAAGGAAAAAATTTAAACATTGTATCTTC
>WRGT01000039.1 GCA_009787025.1 Spirochaetota bacterium | reverse complement strand
ATTTCAATAGCATTTAGGTCTTTATTCGTAAATATCCATGAAATCCGTAGACTATTTTCCTTAAGTTTATGATGTTGGCTCTGACCCCTATTTTGCTGTGTTTCATGTTAAAACAACATAAAAATAACTTATATCAATAATGAGAGAGAGAATGTGTGTGTAAATACTTATGCAAGTGTTTCATTTTTTTAATCCTCCTTTTATAATTACAAAAATTTTACTCTTTTTTAATATATTATAATACTTTTGTCAATAAATTTTTATTAGCAGATTTTTTAGATATTCATGATATAATTAATTATTTGACTTTTATAAATATGATGGATTAAATTAAGGTTGCAATAGATTAATTCAAGCTGAAGATGATTAATATTCTGCTCAGATTTTATTTTGCAGAAACAAAGCATGCCCTGTATAAAAGCAATCTGTGGAAATTAGTTGACTTTCTACAGCGAGAATTAAAGAATAGATAACTAATAGCAGAGGATACTGTGCACAAGCCTAAAATATATTTAGAAACAACACTGTTCAACTTTTATGTTGACTCAAGGTTAGGCGATCATCATACGGATACCGTCAAGCTATTCAAAGAGATAGCCGCGGGGAAGTATGAAGCATATACATCTGACTATGTAATCGATGAACTTGAGCGGGCTCCGGGGGAGAAACGCAATAAAATGATAAGCCTTTT
Source organism: Spirochaetota bacterium (assembly GCA_009787025.1). Taxonomy (GTDB): domain Bacteria; phylum Spirochaetota; class UBA4802; order UBA4802; family UBA5550; genus WRGT01. Next base: position 20,072 of record WRGT01000039.1, on the reverse strand, counting down.
TTCAGAATATGGAATAAAGGTATTAGAGCCTGATATAGTTGCGAGCAAATTAGCGGATTTATATGTTACAGAAGGAGTTATCCCGTTAAAATATCGCACTGATTATCTGCATATTGCAATTGCAACAGTGAGCGGATTGGATATGATAATCAGCATGAATTTTGAGCATATAGTCAAACGTAAGACCGTAAAAATGACCGGTGCAATTAACATTTTAAACGGTTATCAACCCATCGAAATATATTCACCAATGGAGGTGATCGATAGTGAAAACATATAAAACTATTGAGCAGGAAGTAAATCAAATCAGATTAAGGATATATGAAGAAACCAAGGACTTAACACCGGAACAATATACAGAGAGAGTACGCAGAATAGGCGAAAATGCCGCTAAAAAATATGGCTTTCAACATATTACCAGAGCCTCCGGCGGGTCTAATCCAAATTTTGTGTAACCCCAAAAATCTGTGTTATCTGCACGCTCATTAAATTTATGCCCGCCATGCGTTTATAATGTTAAAAATTAAATAAAAAACAAGTTGACACTACTATATGAATAATTAAAATAACATAGAGGATTAACTCGCTCTGTTAATCACACAAAATCACAGTCCAAACCGGAGATAAACTATGCTGCTTGGAATCGATGTTGGCGGAACTCATACAGATGCTGTCCTGATTGATAAGAACGGTATTAAATCAACTTTCAAGGCTAAAACCGATACAAAGGATCTTTTTAATACCATAATTACCGCTCTGAAAGAGGTAATTTCCGGCGTTAATGTTAAAGAGATTAAGAATATCAACCTTAGTACGACTCTTTCTACAAACGCAATAATAGAGAATAAGCTTGAAAAGACCGGTCTCTTCATATCGTCAGGTCCGGGAATCAATCCTGAAAATTTTAAGATAGGCGATAATACATATATCATAGACGGGTCAATAAACCACAGAGGGAGTGAAATCTTAAAGTTAGATACAAGTGCGCTTGAAAAAGATATAAAAGCATGTGTTAAAGACGGGATAAAAGTATTTGCAGCCGTTACTAAATTTTCTACAAGAAATAATATGCAGGAATTGCAGATTTCGGACTCGCTAAAAAACAATGGTGATTTCATTACAATGGGACACCTTCTTTCAAGCCAGTTAAGTTTTCCAAGAAGAGCAGCAACAGCATATTACAACTCGGCAGTGTGGAGAATCAACTCTAACTTTCTCATATCCGTTATTGATGTGGTAAAAAAAATGGGGATTAATGCCCCTGTTAATATTCTTAAAGCAGACGGCGGTACAATCCCTGCCGAAGCTTCAAAGTCCCTTGCCGTAGAATCCATACTCTCAGGGACCGCAGCAAGCGTTATGGGTATTACCGCTCTCTGCAAAATCACAGACGATGCCGTAGTTTTGGATATTGGCGGAACCACAACAGATATAGCGCTCTTTGCATCGGGAGTACCCCTGATAGAGAAGGACGGCATTTCAATAGGAAACATTCCCACTCTTGTACGCTCCCTGCAAAACAGGTCTATCGGTATTGGAGGAGATTCCGTAATATCGATTACAAAGGGCGAGGTTAAGGTTGGACCTGAAAGAAAGGGACCAAGCGCAGCAGAAGGCGGAACCGAACCGACGCTTATAGATGCCATGAATTTTGCAGGTATAACCAATCATCAAAACAAAGAAAAATCTATTGAGGCGATAAAAAGCCTGAGCGAAAAAAATAAGCTATCCCCTTCGGATATTGCTTCAAAGTCAATAGACTTTGCCGTAAAAAAAATTAAAGATGAAATAGACCGCCTGTTGTTTGATGTAAATCAAAAACCCGTATATACGGTACACGAAATGCTTCAGGGGAGAAAAATCATACCAAAAAAAATTTATATTATCGGCGGTCCGGCAAAAGCTTTTGAACAAGTGCTGAAAGGGGATATTAAAATTATTGTCCCTGAAAATCATGGCGTTGCCAATGCCATAGGCGCAACGCTTGCAAAGACAACCTTTGAATCCGAACTCTTCTCAGATACAGGGAAGGAGAAAATGATGATCCCAAATATCGGCATAAAAGAAAAGGTTTCCCAAAAATATACGCTTAAAGATGCTGAAAAAGATCTCATCTCATATACCCGAAAATACCTTGAAAATCTTGGCTATAGAGATAGTGATCTGAATATAGAAGTTGTTGAATCTTCAAGCTTTCGCATGATTGAAGGTTTTTATTCTTCAGGAAACGACATAAGGGTAAAATGCCAGATTAAACCTGGCGTAATGATGAATCTCTATAAATAGAAGCGAGGACATTATGCTAAAAGCAAAAAATAGATTAGGCTTAATATTTTTTCCGGCTTATGACTGGGCAATATCTCCGACACACCCCGAGAGAGAGGAGCGGCTACTATATACTCAGGACCAGCTAAGAGAAGAAGGGATATTTGATATAGACGGTATTGTTGAACTAAAACCTGATATTGCAACTGAGGAAGATGTTATGCGGTCGCATTCCTGTTTCCCTGACGTTAAAAGCGTTACGACAGAATCGCACATGATTTCAGCCGGCGGAGCAATCAGGGCTGCAAGAGCCGTATTGGATGGAGAAGTAGATAAGGCGTTTGCATTAGTAAGACCTCCGGGCCACCACTCCATGAAATCAGTACATGGGAACAGAGGCTTCTGCAATATCAATAACGAATCCATAATGCTTGAATATATTAGAGAAAAGTATAACAAACGTAAAATTGCCATAGTTGATACGGACTGCCACCATGGAGACGGAACTCAGGATATTTTCTGGCATGATCCGGACGTACTCTTTATATCTCTGCATCAAGACGGAAGAACGCTCTACCCCGGTTCGGGACACCTTAGAGAGCTTGGCGGACCAAATGCAAGAGGAAAGACCATAAATATTCCACTGCCTCCAAATACGTCAGAGGAGGGTTTTATATACACAATTGATAAAATGGTGCTGCCAATACTTAAAGACTTCAAACCTGAGGTAATAATAAACTCCGCAGGTCAGGACAATCACTATACCGACCCTATTACTAATATGAACTTTACAGCCCATGGATATGCCCTGCTAAATGAAAAACTCAATCCCCACATTGCCGTTCTTGAAGGAGGATACTCAATACAGGGAGCGCTCCCATATGTAAATTTAGGGATTGTACTTGCAATGGCAGGAATTGATTATTCAAGCGTTAAGGAACCGGATTATAACAAAAACTATGTACCTCAGAGTAAAGATATTACGGAATATATAAAGCAATTAGAGGAACACGTCCTGAACAACTATTTCAATCCTGCGCCGGATATAGAAAGAGCGCCCGTTGGAGAATTTACAGTAAGGCGCAAAAATATCTACTATGATACCGACGGCATACAGGAAAGCCAGCAGGAACATATTTTAATCTGCAATGACTGCCGCGGTGTTCTTATGATTGAATCAACAGCGTCAATAAACCCGCCCTGTATAGGTATTGAAATACCTGTCAACGGCTGCAAAAGATGCCAGGAAGCAGGACACAAGTTATTTGAACAGGCTGTTAAGTCTAAAGAATATATGACCGTTTTATTAACAGATAGAGTAAACAAAGTTTATAAGAATGTCACACAATAGAAGCGCTGCACCCAAAACCGCAGGTATAAAAGCTCGATAGGAATAAATGTTTTCCAACAATGGATAACGTGTCGTAGATATGCGACATTATACATGTTTTTCATATATTTTCTTATACGACCTGATAGATTATTGGTCGATATTGCGGTTTTGGAATTGGTAAATTACTACTTTTTGCTTCTTCGAGCCAAAGTTTTTGAGATATTAAAACCTGCTGCAAAGCCTCGCTGGGAGTCGTTCCAAAAGCGCTACAATTTTTTAAATCAGGAATATCGGCAATATATCCTCCGTCTTCATCACTATAAAAAATATTGATATGATAATCTTTCACAGCTATCCCTCCATTTTTAAATTATATTTTTCAACCAAAGAAAAGAATTGCTTTATCTGATACGGCTTAGCTTCACCATTGACATTTTGGATATTGATGATTTCATTAACTGAATTATTTTTGAATATATTATGACTTCCACTTGTTCTTGTTCGAAAAAATCCAAATGCTTCGAGAATAGTTACAAAATCATTAAATTTAACATTCTTTTGATTATTTAATATTTGATAAAGAAGTCTTTGTTTATTCAATAGTATTTTTACCTTCCTTCTTTTCATTATCCCAGAACGGAGAAATAGTAAGCAATGTATTGATTACATTGGGAAGAACCTGCAGCGTATAATCAATCTCATCATCTGTAGTATATCTGCTGAGACTAAATCTTATAGAGCCGTGAATCTTAGAAAACGGAATATTCATAGCGCGAAGTACATGTGAGGGTTCAAGTGAACCGCTTGAGCAGGCTGATCCGGTTGAAACATAAATCCCTTCCTTATCAAGATACAGCAAAATCGATTCTCCCTCAATGAATTCAAACGATACATTTAATGTATTCGGCGTACGGGGCACATTCAGACCATTAACCGTTGAGGTTTTTATAGTTTTGAGAATACTGTTCTGAAGTTTATCACGCAGCATCTCTATATGGGGCATATCTTTAATGTGCGCAAGAGCCAATTCGGCAGCCATACCTATCCCTATAATACCGGCTGTATTTTCAGTGCCGGGGCGTCTGCTCTTCTCTTGATGTCCGCCAAAAATTAAAGGCCTCATCCGTGATCCCCTTTTTACATAGAGCGCTCCGACACCCTTTGGTCCGTGAAATTTATGAGCAGATATAGAATAGAGATCACAGTTGAGTTTCTTAACGTCAACAGGGATTTTCCCTGCTGCCTGAACTCCGTCAATATGGAATATTACATTCCTCTCTTTTAAGAATGCGCCTATCTCTTCAACAGGCATAATAATGCCTGTCTCATTATTTGCATGCATTATAGATACTATTGCAGTATCATCCGTTACGGAATCTTTAAGCTGCTGCAGATCAATAACGCCGTCACTGTTGACAGGGATATATGTTACACGATAACCCTCCTTCTCTAACTGTTTGCAAAGATTCAGCACGGCAGGATGTTCAACCGTAGAGGTTATGACATGTTTTTTATCTTTATAGTATGATGTTATTCCTCGTATTGCAAGATTATCGCTCTCGGTAGCGCTGCCGGTAAAGGTTATTTCATAATCGTTCTCAGCGCCAAGAAGTTCTGCTACCTGATGTCTTGCACGAGCCAGGTCCTTAGCAACATTTCCTCCAAATGAATGCATGCTTGAAGCATTGCCGTATCTATCCTTTAAGAACGGCAGCATGACATCAAACACCTCAGGCGCTACCATCGTTGTTGCATTATTATCAAGATAAACATCTCTTCTCATATAATCCGCCTATACATGTTTAATGACAATTGATTTTGAAACAGATTTGCGAAGCTCTTCCTGAACAAAATTTTCAAGTGTCATTGATGCAGTCATACAACGGGAACATGCGCCCATGAGCCGAACCGACACATCGTCTCCATTAATATCTATAAGTTCAATATCACCGCCGTCACGCTTAAGACCGGGTCTTATTACATTATTGATAACATCTTCTATCTTTTTCATCTTCTGAAGATTTGTCATAGAATCATTGCAGGACCTGTCGGTTTGAACACTGCATCGCCCCTTTTCCTCTTCAATAATATCTTCTATCTTGGGAATACATGTTCCGCATACCGTTCCCGAGCCCAAATGTTCCATCATATCATCAATATTTACAATACCCTTTTTATGTATAGCCTCCCGTATTTGAACGTCCGATATATTCATGCAGTGGCATACAATCTCGCCCGAAGGTTCATCCTCAACTTGAGGTTTCTCTCCTCTGTAATCTGCTATTGCATTGATTAAGGCTTCGGAACCCATAACAGAACAGTGTATTTTCTGGTCGGGGAGACCTCCGAGATATTCAACTATATCGCTGTTTGTAATCCTTTCAGCCTCTTCTATTGTCTTACCCTTTATCATCTCGGTAAGAGCCGATGAAGACGCTATAGCGCTGCCGCACCCAAAAGTCTCAAACTTAGCGTCTGTAATTATCCCGTCCTTTACTTTAATGTATAGGGTCAGAGCATCGCCGCATACTACGCTGCCTACATATCCTACTCCGTCAGCATCTTCTATTTTACCGACATTCTTAGGATTTGTATATAATTCTTTAACCTTTTCAGTATATTCCCACATGGTGTTTACCTCTTAATATTATATTTAAAAAGTTATCTGCTTTTATGAGTCAACTCAATTTTTGATGCAAATTACAGAAGACAAATTACAAATTACAATGTACAAATTACAAAGTGCAGAGTACAAATGTATGCTATTTTTCATTTAATCTTTTATCCTTTATTTGTACATTGTACATTGTAATTTGCCCTATCTCCCCATAAATGCAAAATTGAGATTTCTTCCCTCATCGCCAAATCTATGGGAAAAGAAATCTCTGTGATTAATCCTGTTGCATATATTTGTATTATAGATGTTCTCGTGTTTTATCCCGGCTTTTTTTAACGAATCCTCAACTGCGCCCCATAAATCAACATACAATTTACCGGCTCTGACTATTCTGTTTGCAGGGAAATGAACTGCAACATCTTCATTAACCTCATAAGATTCGGGACCTATGGATGGGAGTATAAACGCTTTTATATCTAACGGGTCGGAAGCGTACTTGTCAATCATCTCCATTACGCATTTACCTGCAATATTAAGCGCAGAACCTTTCCATCCCGAATGGACTGCTCCGAGTTTCTTCTGCTTCTCATCATATAAAAACAAAGGCACGCAATCGGCAGTTCTGATTACAAGAAGTATCCCTCTTAATCCTGTTAATAAGCCGTCTCCGTCTCCGATACAGGGAAGGTCTTCTATGGGATTATGGGCAACATCTATAAGCCGGTCGCCATGGACCTGATTAAGCATAATAATCTTTTCAGGCTCAACTCCGGTTATAGCGGTTAGAATTTTTTTCTCCTCTTCTCTGATTCTGTTAGTCGGCAATTGATAATTTACAGAATTTATTTCTCTCCCCACAACTCCGATGTGAAGATTATCCGAGCCTGTATTTACTATATAATTACCTGTTTTAGATTTAAAAAATTTTTCCATAAATTTTATCTGCTTCGATTTTTTCGTTTCTCCGAACAACCAACTTTGAGATTATAATTGATATTTCATATATAATCATTAACGGTATTGCAACCAATGCCTGAGATAAAGGGTCAACCTGCGGAGTTATGACTGCTGCAATAATCCATATAATTACAACTGCATATTTTCGTTTATTGCTTAACATTGCAGGAGTGATAATTCCCATGCGGGTTAATACAAAAACAATTACAGGCGTTTCAAAAAAAACGCCCATTGCTAAACTGAAAAAAATTATAAAACCGAGATAATTATCTGCGCCTATTGTAGTCTTAAAATATGCCGAGATAAAACCCGTCAAAATATCAATCGCCTGAGGAAGGAGGAAAAAAAATGTAAATGCTGCTCCTCCATAGAATAATAAAACTGCAATGGCGATTGTTATCACTGATAAAAGTTTACTGCTTTTAGGCATTGATGATGAGAAGACGCTCCATATTTGATATATAATCAAAGGTATAAGAACAAAGAACGAAGCTGCTGCCGAAATTTTAAATCTCAGCATAAATCCGCCCATTAAGGTAAAGATATTAAGCTTATTACCCGTTGCAAGAAAGGGCTTATTAATATAATCGAGCATTATATCCGAGAAAGAGAATGCAACAAATATCAGAATAACAAAAAGAATAACCGTCACTATTATTTTAGATCTGAATTTATCAAGATAACCTATTAAGCCTGCGGTACTAATTAAACCTTTATAAGTTATAGAATTTTCATGAGTAGAATTTATAGAGGTCGAATTATCCGGAGACTTAGAATGATCCGTCCGGACAATGTCCTTCCGGACGATGTCTTTCCGGGCAGCGCCTGTCTTTGCGGCTTTACGGGGAGAGGCATGTTTATCCGACTTTACATTCTTTCGAGCTGTTTTTTTAGGAACAGATTTCTTTTTGACAGATACTTTTTTGTCATCATCTCTTTTCAAAATTTTCACCATTATGTTTAGACTAAGTCGTAAAAAAAATATTATTCTGTCAATATAAAATAACTTATCAAATAATGCGGAGCATGTAAATTGAAAAATGCCGTTGGACGATCTGCATTTGCAATATGCAGAAAATGCATATTACTTTTTTCGTCAAGTTCCTCCTCTTTGAATATATTAGAAATATGGCGGGAAATAACCGATTGATTTCTGTCCTGTAAATTTTTCCGTCATTTGCAGTATGTTCCAATAAGATATATCAGATTAAAGAAATTTGGTTTCTATCTTTATTTTTATCAATTTCCCTTTTTTAAATTCAAGATAAAGGCGATAGTAAAACATTTCAATTCTTTCTAAAGCGCTACAATAAGTGCTATCACAAGCGTCGTACGAATACACATACGTAGTATCACCATGGGACCAATCGGGTTTTCCAAATAATCTCTCTATATCTTTTATAGTTGTCTCGGTGTTTAGTCCATATTTTAAATCCGCATCTGATATGGAGTATATAGAAATTTCTCTAATTACTTTAAATTTTTTATTAATTCTTTTTCTAAATTCTTTTGTATATTCTTCTAAATCTCTTGTACATGAGTGTATTATAAATCTATATTTTTCATCATATTCTAATAGAGTTTCCTCTACTGCAATCAATCCGCTATTATCACCCGGATACACCTGTCCTCTTTTAAATTCATCAGGCTTGCCGAATTTTTTTAAAAAGTATTTTACGAAATCTGTATTTTTCTCAATCTTCTCATTAAATGGACACTTCACAAAATCAGCTAAATTCAATCTATTCTCTTCTGTTGTTAATACTGCTTCCTTAGTACATACGCAAAATAAACAACACTGAACAAGTAATATAATCTTTACCAAGTTTCTTACATGATTCATATTTAAACCCCTTATCTTTTAAAAAATTTTATCTGCCCTAAACAAATGGCACAAAATACCGTCAAAAAATTGCAATTATCCGTCTCTGCGCCGCGCAACAAATTTTGAAATCAATATGGAAATCTCAAATATAATCATAAGAGGAACTGCTACCATAGCTTGAGATAAAACATCAGGCGGAGTCAAAAGCGCTGCAATTATCCATATAATTACAACGGCGTATTTTCTTTTACCTGCTAACATTTTCGGAGTGATGATTCCCATGCGAGTTAATACTAAAATAATTATTGGAACTTCGGCAATGACACCCATAGACAGGCATAGTAAAAGTGAAAAGCTGAGATAACTATCCGCCCCTACAGTACTGAGCATATCTGCGTGATTAAAACTCAGCATCATTTCAACCATCATCGGAAGAAGTAAAAAAAAAGCTGCCGCAACTCCTCCATAAAAAAATATTACTGCTGCAATAACGATTACTTTAGAAAACATTTTGCCTTTTTTTATTACACTGCCGGAGACGACACTCCATATCTGATAAATAATCAACGGTATAAGGACTAATAATACCGCTGCTACGGATATTTTAAACTTAAGCATAAATCCGCCCATTAAGGTAAAAACATTAAGTTTATTTCCTGTTACAACAAACGGCTTATTAAAATAACCGAGCAGCAGCCCTGAAAAATAGAATGCAACAGGCGTTAGAATCATAAACAGCAGCAACGTAACCAAAATTTTATATCTGGCTCTGTCAATATAACCTGCCATATCTATTGAACTCACACTGTCTATGGAACTCACGCTGCCGGACCCTATATTTTTCTTTTCCTCAATAACAGTTTCTTTAATAGCAGTTTCTTTAATAGCAGTTTCTTTAATAGCAGTTTCTTTTTTAACCGCAGATTTCTTTTTGGGGACAGTTTTCTTTTTTACGGATACTTTTTTGTCGTCATCTTTTTTCAAGATTCTCACCTGACATTTAATATGTGAATTAAACAATGATATAAAATTTATGACATAGTCGTGTCAACATAATATTATAGCGTATTTAAAAAGATATTTCATATCAATTTAAACAAAAAATTTTCATAATAATATCACGACCGTCGTAATATTATTATAGAATAATGCTATCATGGAGGAAATGAATAATCTATGCCTTTCAATCCAAAAATCCATCACCGCCGCAGTATCCGTATTAAAGAATACGATTATTCGCAAGCAGGATTGTATTTTATAACGATATGTTGTCGAGACAGAATATGCCGTTTCGGAAAAATAGAAAATGGCGAAATGATTTTGAACGATTTGGGAAAAATCGTAATGCAATGTTGGTTGGATATTCCGCAACATTTCCCCTGCGCGATTTTGCATGAATATGTTATAATGCCCAATCATATTCATGGTATTATTGAATTAACCGTGGTAGGGGCACAAAATCTTGTGCCCCTACAAATACCACAAATGCCCCTACAAATACCACAAATGCCCCTACAAATACCACAAATACCCCTACAAATACCACAAATACAAATACCGCAAAAAAACGCATTCCAAAAAATCATCCCGCGTTCAATCGGTTCAATTATCCGCGGTTTTAAAATAGGCGTTACAATAGAAACAAAAAAAATTTTACCAGTATATTCTGATTCTGTTTGGCAACGCAATTATTACGAACAGATTATTCGCGATGAACAATCACATAAAAATATCGTCAATTATATCATCAACAATCCGACAAATTGGAAAGGATAAAATTTTATGCATAAAATACAAAAAAATACATACGGAATAAACAAATAACATTTGATTAATTATGCGGTTATAAAAATATTGAAAAATCCGTTTAAAAAAATAGGAGCAAAAAATGTTTAATAAAGAGATTGAGTGTATGCCGGTAAAAAAGCTGAAAGAACTTCAGCTTGAAAGACTAAAATGGTCAATTCGCCATGCATTTGATAATGTGCCGTTTTATAAAAAAAAATTTGAAGCAGCCGGATTCCACCCCGACCAGTTTAAAGACTTTGATGATATGCAGAGAATCCCATTCCTTACAAAACAGGATATGAGAGACAATTACCCATACGGATTATTTGCAGTACCGCTTAATAAAATAGTTAGAGTACACGCGTCTTCCGGCACTACGGGGAATGCTACGGTTATAGGTCATACCAAAAATGACCTTAATGTTTTTTCCGAACTTGTTGCAAGGAGTTTATCGTCATATGGAGTTACGGGAGATGATATAATTCAGGTAGCCTACGGCTATGGGCTGTTTACCGGCGGACTTGGTCTTCACTACGGGTCTGAAAGACTCGGAGCGCTTACTGTTCCGATGTCAGGAGGGAATACTCCAAGGCAGCTTATGTTCATAAAGGATTTCGGCGTAACAGTATTCGGCTCAACGCCGTCTTATGCGCTGAATATTGCGGATTTCATTGAAAAGAATATGCCCGATTTTAAGATGGAATCTACCAAATTAAGGATAGGTGTTTTTGGAGCAGAACCATGGACAGAAGGGATGAGGAGCGAGATTGAGAGAAGGCTTAAAATTGACGCCTATGACATATACGGTCTCAGCGAACTTATGGGACCGGGCGTATCATACGAATGTAAGAATAAAAGCGGACTCCATCTCGGAGAGGACAACTTTTATGCCGAGATAATAAACCCTGACACAGGCGAGCTGCTTCCCGAAGGGGAAAGAGGCGAGATAGTATATACCTCTCTGACAAAAGAGGCTTTACCCGTAATAAGATACAGGTCGCGCGATATTACAAGGCTGTTCCGCGACGGATGCAGCTGCGGCAGAACGCTTATTAAAATGGACAGAGTAACGGGAAGATCGGACGATATGCTCATAATCAGAGGCGTTAACGTATTCCCAAGTCAGATAGAATCTGTTCTTATGAAATTTGAAGGAATTGAACCGCACTATCAGATCATTGTTGACAGAAAAGGTCCTTTAGATGATATTGAGGTAATGGTAGAGGTAAATGAAAGATTATTCTCAGATGAAATTAAGGTTATGAATGATCTTTCAAAAAATATATCTAATCATTTTAAAAGTTCTCTTGGAATTTCTGCAAAAATAACGCTTGTAGAACCTCAGACTATCCCAAGAAGCGAAGGGAAATCTGCAAGAGTTATTGACAAAAGAAAAATTTAAAGGAGGAGCCTATGAATGTAACACAGCTTTCGGCCTTTGTTTCCAACAAACCGGGACATCTGCAAAAAGTCCTTAAAGTATTGGCAGAAAATAATATTAATATTATCACACTCACGATTGCCGAGACAGTTGATTTCGGTATATTGAGGATGATAGTAAATGATGCAGAGAAAGGGCATAAGGTTTTAAAGGATAATAATATCACTGCATCGATTACCGATGTTTTGGCTCTTGAGATTGACGACACGCCGGGTTCTCTATATAAAGCATTAGATGTTTTTGCCAAGATGAACCTCAATATAGAATACATGTATGCCTTTTCGGAAAAACGGCAGGGTAAGGCAGTAATGATTTTCAGATTTGAAGATATAGAGGCTGCCAAAACAGCATTACAGGATAATGGATATAATATAGTTCGCAAGATTGATATAATTGGAGAAAACTAATGACTCAAAAAATTATGTTAGGAAATGAAGCAATTGCCCGCGGCGCATGGGAAGCAGGATGCAGAGTAGCTACAGGTTATCCCGGAACTCCAAGTACCGAGATAATAGAGACAATTGCAAGAGACTATAGTGAAATAAAATCACAGTGGTCGCCAAATGAAAAAGTTGCCCTTGAGGTAGCTGCAGGCGCGGCAATTGCCGGAGCAAGGTCTATTGCGACAATGAAGCATGTTGGTCTTAATGTAGCTGCTGATCCGCTCTTTACCTTTTCATATACAGGAGTAAATGCAGGATTAGTAATTATAAATGCAGATGACCCCGGAGCATGGAGCTCGCAAAACGAGCAGGACAACAGGCACTTAGCCAAAGCTGCAAAATTGCCGATGCTCGATCCGTCTGATCCGGCTGAGGCTAAGGAGTTTACAAAGATTGCTTTCAAAATGTCCGAAGAGTTCGACAGGTCTGTTATAGTAAGAATCACTACAAGGATTGCCCATTCGCAGGCGCTTGTTAATATCGGCGAAAGGGAAAACGTGCCGTTAAAAGACTTTGTGAGAGATCCGAAAAAATATGTAATGATACCTGCCCATGCAAGACCAAGACATGTATTTGTTGAACAGCAGCTTATTAAACTTAAAGATTACTCAAACGAATCGGGTCTTAACAAAATAGAATGGAGAAGCAAGAAAAGAGGCATCATTACTAACGGCGTAGCATATCACTATGTGCGCGAAACATGTCCCGATGACTCGATTCTTAAAATAGGGATGGTTTGGCCTCTACCCGATAAACTTATAAAAGAATTTGCATCGCAGGTTGAAGAACTCTATGCAGTAGAAGAACTTGATCCGTTCATTGAAGATTATGTAAAGAGCCTTGGAATAAAAATCACAGGAAAAGAAATAATACCGATCTGCAACGAGCTCACTCCGGAGATTGTAGATAAGGCTATGAATAAAAGAGAGGCTCCTCCGGCAACGCCTCAATATGAGGGAAATATTCCCGGAAGACCTCCCGGGCTGTGTAAGGGCTGCCCTCACGCCTTTGTGTTTAATGTTCTAAAAAAACATAACTATGTTGTTAACGGCGATATAGGATGTTATACTCTGGGAGTTCTTCCGCCGTATTCATCAATGCATTCCCAGGGGTGTATGGGCGCCAGTATAGGGATGCACATGGGATTTGAAAAAGCCAGAGGCGATGAGATGGCAAGAAATTCCGTTGCCGTTATAGGCGATTCGACATTTATCCACTCAGGAATTACAGGGCTTATTGACCTTGTCTATAATAAAGGAACAGGTACCGTCATAATCCTTGATAACAGAATCACGGCAATGACAGGTCATCAAAATAATCCGGCGTCAGGCAAGACACTATCGGGAGAACCGACTTATGAACTCGATTTGGCTATGCTCTCTAAGGCGTGCGGAGTAAACCGCGTTACGGTGATAGATCCAAGAGACACAGAGCTGCTGGAAAAAACAATAACAGAAGAGGTCGCAGCAAAAGAACCTTCGGTTATTATAGCAAAGAGAAAATGTATTCTGATAAAGTGAGGATTATATGAAAAACGTAATATTTGCAGGAGTAGGCGGACAAGGAGTTATTCTTGCCAGTAAGGTACTTATGGAGACTGCAAGAAAAAAAGGTTATGATATAAAAGAATCGGAGGTTCACGGAATGGCTCAGCGCGGAGGGAGTGTTGACTGTCATATACGTTTCGGTAAAGAGACTTTTTCTCCTCTGATACCAAGGGGCGGAGCAGACTTTGTTATCTGTCTTGAACTGTTAGAGTCCATGAGAAAACTTGAATACCTTCATAAAGACTCTGTGCTGATTGTGAACAAGGAACAGATCAATCCTGCACCGGTGGAAATAGGCGCAATGGAATATCCGTCTGATATTGAAGCATGGCTTAAAAAAAATTTTGCATCAACAATAACCGTTGATACAACTGACGTCCTTAAAGATGTCGGAACAAAAAAAGCTCTGAATATTGTAATGATCGGATGTTTGTCTAAATTCCTCGAATTTGAAGAGAAAGACTGGATTGAATCAATAAAGACCTTAATCAACGAAAAGTTCCTTGAACAGAATCTTAAGGCTTTTCAGTTAGGAAGGGAACTGATAAAGAAATAGTAAAGACAAGGTACGCCTTGTCATTAGCAGGGGCGGATAATTTGTCCGCCCGTAAATTCGACAGGAGATATATATAATGAAAAAAACAATACCCTGTATTCTTCTATCCTTAATTATTGCAGCATGTACAACAATGCCGGCAGAGATAGATGATAAGTATTTAGCTAAAAAAACAGATGCCGAATCAAAAAAGATCTCTTCAATAGAAAACAAAATCATAGAAAAGAATAAAGAGAAGCAGGAAATAGAAAAGAGACTGAATGATCAGGCAAAAATGCCTTCCGAGACAGAGAAGGAATTAACGCTTTTAACAAACGAGAATGACATTCTGAAAGAACAAGTTAACCTTTATGAAAAAAAGAAGGATGCGGTAAACCTTGAAGCAAAAAAAATGCAATTAAAAGAGAATGAAAATCAAATAGCAGCAAAAACCGTTCTTCTAAAATATCAGCAGGCGGAGAATGATTACATTGAGGCTGAGATTGATTTAAGAAATGCAGAACTTGCAAAATATATTGCAGAACTCAATCTTGAAAAATCAAGAATAGCAGCAGCATATCGTAACAAAAACGAACCTGAACAACCTGAAGAAGAGGAGGGTTTCTTTTCAAAGCTGTTCAATAAAAAAGATCCTAATGATAAATACGGATATAAAAAATACAGTGAATATTTAGACAAGACCGAGAAAGATAGATCTAAAGCCGAAACAAAGTTCAAAGAGGCAGAAAAAAAATACCTTGAAGCAAAAGCAGATCTTAACAAATTAAAAAACTAAAGCATGGAGATTTGTATGTATAGAAAATATAATAAATTCCTGTTCTCTCTATTTCTAATACCGCTCACAGTAATAGGGGCAGATGGAGCTATATTCTACACACCGTCTGAATATAACGCACTGTATAATGAAAAGGTAGCGCTTCAGCTTGAACTAAAGACTTTAAACAGACAATGCCAAAATGAAAAAGCAGAATTGGAAAGCAGGATTAATGAACTCCAATCAGAAATATACGGTTTGAAAAAAGAGATTGAGCAGCTTAAGAATACGTCTGCCAGTCAGAAAAAAACATTAGAGGCTAAAATTGAAGAGCTGCAAAACATGGTTAACATTTTAAAACAAAAAAGCTCGGAGACAGAGAAAAACTTAATAGAGAGCAATAGACTCCTGCAAAAAAAATGCGAAGATAACATGAATGAAGCTCAAAAAAGATGGGATGACGAGAGGTCTAAACTCCTTAAAGAAATTGCAGATTTAAAATCACTCTATGAAAAAAGAATACAAACTCTTAAGAATGAAATAAACAATCTCAATGAAGAACTTTCAGACATGAAAAAATTAACGGCGCAGCAAAAGACCGAGCTGTCAAGGATGGAGAGCCAGGCGTCGGAGCTTGAAAAACAGCTTGAAGACGAAATAAAAAAAGGCGATATACGCCTAAAGAAATTTCATAACAGACTTGTAATAAATCTTGATGACAAAATAAGTTTTGATTCCGGACAGGCAGACCTGAAAAGGGAAATACTGGGCTCTCTTAAAAAAATAAGAGAGATTCTATCACAGTATCCTGAGTATGATATTGTCGTTGAAGGACATACAGATAATATACCGATAAAAACAAAAAAATTTAAAGACAACTGGCAGTTGTCTTCCGAAAGAGCCCTTGCAGTACTGGAATATTTATTGCAGGACAAGAACCTTAATCCGGTGCGCTTTTCGGCAGCAGGTTACGGCGAATACAGACCCCTTGTGTCAAATGATACAAGGGAGAACAGAGCGTTAAATCGAAGGGTTGATATCGTTGTAATACCTGCAGCAGGAAAATAGCAAGAGACTCTATTGCATTATGTTACAGTATTTTTTCAAATAAAAAGAGGCTGTCATTTACTTTTCAGACAGCCTCTTTTTGTATAACAAAATATATTTCTGAAATTTTAAAATGAATAGCCGGCGCCGATATATGCCGCTACTCCGGTTAGATTTGCTTTTATTTTTTCCCAGTTAGAATCTGCTATATAAAATTTTTCATCTTTATCAAATTCATCAAACCGTACATACCTTGCTTTAATGCCGCCAAAGATTGTGAATCCCATATCAAAAACATAATCATATTCTATTAGAGCATGTAATCCTATTACAGTTCTCGTTCCATCATTACTATCCATCCCTGCAAGTCCATACATATTATTTTGCCATTTAAAATCAACAGTCATTAGACCAAAATAATATCCTATTCCTCCGCCAAACAATACAAAACTGTTTGATGATTCAAAGTTCATCCTATAAAATAGAGTTCCAACAATCGGAACAACAGATAATTCATAAGTAATATCAATTCTATCTTTATCAGGGAAAGAAGCGCTGCTCACTTCAGATTCTGCTTTTGCAGTATGATAACCCACTTGCAACCCAATGCCTATATTATCAGAAAATAACCTGAAATCAATATCGACGCCAACAGGTAAATTCGCCTTTTTTGAATTAATTTTATATGGATAGTTAATGCCATAATAATAAAAATTTAGCGCTTCCGCCTGAAATTTGGCTTCATTTTCCGCCGAAGCATTCATATCTTTATTATTAGCATAACCCATAACTCCCGAAATAAGCAATTGATATTCCGTTTTATCGCCGGAACTATCGGAACTATCTGCAAAGCCTGAGGCGTTGTAGATAAAAAAGACAAAGATAAGAGCGCTTATAAATACGAGCTTTTTCATAAAATTTCTCCATAAAATATTTAACCTGTTTATAAAACATATTAAATATTTTAGAGATTTGGTCAACTAATTTTGGTATAAACACAGAGGTATGTAATATATTATTTTGCATGTTAAATTATACCATAAAGGGATATATTCAAAACTGCCAAATATGGTTATACTTTATAACTAAGGTATAATATTGCAAAGATAATTTGCACATTGTAATTTGTAATCTGAAAAAATGTTCCCATCAGGCAGATGTAAAAAAATCATTTTGTCACTATACAAAAAAAGACTCTCACTTTAGAGAGCCTCTTTTTGTATAACACAATATATTTCTGAAATTTTAAAAAGAATAACCGCCACCGATATACAATGCTACACCTGTTAATTTTGCTTTAATCCCCGATCCCTTAAAATCACCATTAAAGTCATCAAATTCCACATACCTATATTTTGCTCCACCAAAGAGAGTAAGACCAATATCAAAAACATAATCATACTCAAGGAGCAGCTGAAATCCTATTTTAGATTGTTTACCGCTATAACTTTCAGAAGGAACCATATTTGGCTTAATATCATATTTAAATTCACCAAAATAATATCCTACTCCTCCGCCAATTAGTACAAAACTATTTGATGAATCAGAGTCGAACCTATAATATATATTTCCAACAATAGGGCGAACGGTTAATTCGGCAGTAACAGTAGCTTTATCTGGAAACTCACAAGTCATTTTAGATTCGACTGTTAGCGTATGTGAACCTATTTCCAAACCTAAACCAATATTGCTGCCTGGGAAATACCTGAAACCAAGATCAAATCCCATCGGTAAAACCGCCCATAGTGGGATTACAGTCTCCTCCTCCCACGCTAAACTAGGAGCAAAATAGTCAGCATCATCTGACGTCATATCAATCAAATTTTTGTTATATGCAAAACCAAGGCTTCCCGAAAGAAGCACTTGAAAATCAGGTTTATTACTATCTGCAAAACCTGTTACATTTGCAATAAAAAAGAAAAGCATAAAAGCGCTTATAAAACCAAGTTTCCTCATAAATATTTCTCCATTTTTATTTATACTGTTTATGTATAATAAAACCATTATTGAATATTTTGCCGTTTGTCAACAATATTCTATATAAATACGGATATCAAAAAGATATGTTTTAAACTGCCAAATGAGGCAGTCTAATAAATTACATTTCTACACCATTGCTGCATATGTCAAATAACATGTCGGGCTTAGCGCGATTAGTTACATTTTTTTTAAATCATTGGCACTTAGGCTGAAAGCCTTACAGTCGTTAGCGTAGGGTAGCGCCCTACGAAAAAAATTAAGTGCGAAATAATAGCCCTGAGTGGGCGTAATCATTAACAAATATTTCCGAATAATTGGCGTTTTTAAAAAATACATGGCTAATATAATGAACTCTACATGTCAGGCTCAGCGTGATTTGCAGGAATAAGATTTCGCCACGCTTACGGCTTTAGTTATTATACATAATTTTCGCAGGCTGTTGCCCTACGCTATTGATAACCAAGCTTTGTATGGTCAAATCCGGCATGACGGTTTTATGAAGTCATGCCGGAGTGAACCTGCAATTTGATATAGAACTGGTGTTACTTATCAGACACTTCCTTTGTTATATATGATGTTATATATCAATATATTTCTCAAAAATTTTAAAATGACATGCCGGCGCCAAGATATAATGCTACACCGGTTAGACCTGCTTTTAGATTTTTACTAGTCCCATATTCATGTAATATATAACTGCCATCTTTAAATTCATCAAACTTCACATATCTATATTTCATACCGGCGAAGAAGGTAAAGCCAACATCCATAACATAATCATACTCAACGAGGACATGATATCCCACTTTAGATTGTTTATAATCATTGCTACTACTATGATAGGGCCACGAACTAGGAATAATTTCTTCTTTATAATCAAAATTCATGTTTCCAAAATAATATCCTACTCCTCCGCCAAGTAATATAAAATTATTTGATGACTCCAAATCTATCTTATAATATAGAGTTGCAACAACAGGAATTACTGATAATTTAAAAGTAGAAGTTGTTTTTTCTAAATAGTTAGAATGTGTTGCTTTAGCTTCTGCTTTTGTGATATGATAACCTAATTCTAAACCAAGTCCAATATTATCAAAAAAATACCTAAAATCAATATCCCCTCCCTTTGGCCAATTTGCTGTTGAACTATCAACATCAAATCTAGCTGAATAGAGCGAATATATTAAATCTACATCTTCTTGAGCGCTATTTTTTGCAGAACTATTCATCCCCGGATTTTTCCCATAACCCATAACTCCAGAAACAAGCAACTGCATTGATAGTTTATTATCATCTGCAAAACCTGTTGCATTTGCAATAAAAAAGAAAAGCATAAAAGCGCTTATAAAGCCGAGCTTTTTCATAAAATTTCTCCATTTAATATTTAATCTGTTTATAAGAACATATTAAATATTTTATGGCTTGTGTCAAATAATTTTTATATAAATCAAAGCATATGTTATATGTTATATGTTATATGTTATATGTTATATGTTATATGTTATATGTTATATGTTAT
>WRGT01000038.1 GCA_009787025.1 Spirochaetota bacterium | reverse complement strand
TAAAAGCGACCCTGCATTTCTCTATGGTCCCACTTTAGCAGTGAGATTCAGCAATGATTTTAATATTACGTTTGTGTATCTTTACGGTCATTTTAAAACCGAAAAAAACCCTGGCAGCGGATATCTAACAAAGCCTAAATTCGGCAGAGTCGATTCCGACCTTGCCTTAAATTACAGGTTAGGCGACTATTTTAAGGTTTTTGCAGGCATTAAGTATTTGTCTTACGGCATAACGCCTGCGAGGACAGACCTTTATACTTTTGAGATTCCTGTAAATAAAACTGTAGATATTCACACAAGTTACGGACCCGGAGTAGGTTTAAGCGCAACTGTTCCTCTTATAGGAAATTTATTTGCACTCGGCACAGTGTCGGGATTATATTTATGGGGTTCTCACGACGCTGATATAATAGACAAGAGACCGACTTATCCTCCTTACCCACAACTAAACGTGAATCTGAAATATAATGAGTACGGTGTTAATACAACTCTATCTCTTGCATATTATATAGCGCCTGCATCTGTTGTAATAAGTCTTGGCGGCAGATTTCAATATCTTAAATCGGATTATAATAAAAATGCTATATACTTGGATTCAATAGAATTTACAAGTTATGGTGCGACATTGACCGCGACATATACTTTCAGTATTTAGGTCAGGACCGGGATTTTAGGTATATTATTTCTTTTTATATAATAACGGATTCAAAAGATAAAATGCCCGCTTAAGGTAGCTGGCAGAGGCTATTTCTCAATATGACCAATCGTTAGGGTAAGAGGCTTATTAGTTGTTCACGTAATATCGTCAGATCGCTTTTTACAATATCCCAAATAATTCCTAAACTTACTCCTTCGTAATCATGGACAATTTTGTTACGCAAGCCGCGTATTCTGTGCCATGAAATATCTGGATGGGCATCTCTGAATTCTTTATCAATTTTTCCGGTTAATTCGCCCATTTGCAGCAAATTGAAAACACAGGCTTCTACAGTTTTTGTATCTGTCAGAAAAACGGATTGTTCCATATTAGTTGCATACTCATTGATTTTATCGATAATAAGCAATGATTTTCTTTATGAGTACATAATTCCTATCCGTCATAGATGTAAATACCTGTCTGTACTTCACGGACAATGGGTGAATTTTTGTCCACATAATATTTGTCTATAATATCTACATTTTTTTGCAAGGCATCGTGTATATTCTCTATTAATCCCACAAAATCTAATCCGCGCAAACCGCTGTCCACCAAAATGTCTATATCGCTATTTTCTGTAGCCTCACCCTTAGCGTAAGAACCGAACAAAATAGCAGTTTTAACACCATTTTTTTTGAATATAGGCTCAAGCCGACGCTTTATTTCAGCAATTTCATATATAGACTCGTTATTCATAGAATTATATTAAAGTACAGTAACATAGTTTGTCAACATAAATAAAATTTCATTCATTTTAAGACAGAAAAAATATTTAACACATCGCAGGGACTGCCGCCTGCCGAACAGGATGTTCCAATGGCGATGCGTGAGAGTCTGTCACAAAAAGCTGCGGCTCTGGAAGCTGCTTGTTTATATAGGCGGCAACGATTTTTCTGAAAATAAAAAATTTTTTTCCCCTGAAAAAAAATATTGAAAAAAAGAATCCTTTAATAAAATATATAAAATCTTCGATAAAAAAATAAAGAAATAAATTCAGGTAAGTATTAAGCAGCAAAAAGAGTAATTTGAAGGACTTATCATAAAAGGCAATTATGTTGAATATATTCAAAAAATTTTTCAATATTATATGTTTGTTGTTATTGATTACATCTACATTCTATTTTGGATGTACTTCTGCAGCTATGAAAGCAACATCTATACCAAACACATTACCCGGAACTAAGAGGCATGCTATTGTTAAGACTGCAGAAAAGTATATTGGCGTAAGATATAAATTTGGCGGGTGTGATCCGTCCGGTTTTGATTGTTCAGGCTATTCAAGCTATGTTTATAAAGAAAACGGTCTTACATTAGCTCATTCGGCGCAGCAACAGTATGCAAACGGAAAGAGAATAGGTATAAAAAAAGCGCAGCCCGGCGATCTTGTTTTTTTCAGAATAACAGGCTGGAAAATATCACATGTAGGCATTTATTTGGGTGATTATAAATTTATTCATGCGCCAAGCAAGGGTAAGAGTGTTTCCGTTGAAGATATAAGGAAAGATTATTGGACTAAAAGATATGCCGGAACAGTTACATATCTTTAGTTTCATTGATAAAATATTATATTTTAGAATATTTATTTGCAAACTCCCTCTTTAATTACCTGTTTTTAGACAAATTATATTAACAAAAGAATATTATTTCTTGACAAATTATCATTCAATTATTATCATATAAAATGTATAAATATATGGAGAATTATGCGGATTGGAATTTATCCCGGATCATTTGATCCTTTAACATATGGGCATCTTGATATAATCAAGAGAGCTGTAAAAATATGTGACAAATTGATAGTTGGTGTTTTTGTTAATAGCGCAAAAAAAGAATTATTTTCACAAGAAGAGAGAGAAATGATTCTCAGGCGCTGTTGCAGTGAAATTTGTCCAGATATAGAAATAGTGTCTTTTCATGGGTTGCTTATTGATTTTTGTAAAAATAACAATATTTCATGCATTATAAGGGGGTTAAGGGCGGTTAGTGATTTTGAATATGAGATTACTATTGCATCGTTAAATCGAAGATTAGCCCCTGATATTGAAACAATATTCCTAATGGGAAAAGATGAAAATCTATTTATTTCATCGACTCTTGTGAAGGAGATTGCAACCTATAATGGTAATATATCAACACTTGTTCATCCATATGTGGTAGAAAAAATCCATCAAAAAATCTCCATATCTTAGTTTAATAAAATTAAGACATAATATTTATATTAATTCTAAAAATGTATATTGAACAGATTGATTTATGCAGTCGTTTAATATGCAGAAGGGGAGATATGGGAATGACTACGATTATATTAGCTGCAATGCTCCCTGTTGTTGGGATACTTGGATATGTTGTAAGAGCATATTTAGGGAAAATAAGATTGAATTCGGCAGAAGCAAAATCTCGCAGAATTATACAGGATGCGCTGAAAGAGGCTGAGAATAAAAGAAAAGAGCTGTTGATTGAGGCAAAAGATCAATTACTTAAGGAAAAAAATATTCTTGATAAGGAAATGAGAGAGAGGCGTCAGGAACTGCAGGCGACTGAAAAAAGGTTTTTTCAGAAAGAAGAAGATATTGACGCTAAGTTGAAAGAGATACATAGGCAGGAAAAGAGTCTTGAGCTCAAAACTCAAGAGACTAAGGAGAAACAGGAAGAGCTTAGAAAAGAATTTGAAAAGCATAGACAGGAGTTAGAAAGAATCGCCGGAATGAATTCCGAAGAGGCTAAAGTTTTACTATTGAAGAATGTTGAACAGGAAGCAAGATTTGATGTATCCAGATTAATAAATAAGATTGAAGAGGAGTCAAGGAGAACCGCTGATAAAAAGGCTAAAGATATCATTGTTTCTGCTATTCAAAGAAATGCGTCTGAATATACGTCTGAGAATACTGTCACAACAGTATCTCTCCCGTCCGATGAGATGAAGGGCCGCATTATAGGGAGAGAGGGTAGAAATATAAGAACTCTTGAAAATCTAACGGGCGTAGATATGATTATTGACGATACGCCTGAGGTTGTTGTAATCTCAGGTTTTGATCCTGTCAGACGGGAGATTGCAAGACTTTCTCTTGAACGGCTTATTCAGAACGGAAGAATCCATCCTGCAAGGATTGAAGAGGTTGTTGAAAAGATAACCAAAGAGATTGAAGAGATGATGCTGGAAGAGGGTGAAAAAGCATCTTATTCATTAGGTATTCCCGGTCTTCACAAAGACGCCCTTTATAATATCGGGAAGTTAAAGTTTAGAACAAGTTATGGTCAGGATGTGCTTGCCCATAGCATCGAGGTCGCTAATCTTGCAGGTATTATGGCAGGAGAACTCGGTCTGGATATTCAACTTGCCAAGAGGGCGGGACTTTTGCACGATGTCGGCAAAGGAAGTCTTGTTGAGGGCGAGGGCGCGCATGCTATTGTTGGCGCTGAAATGGCAAAGAAGTTTGGAGAGTCGGAAAAGTGTATCAATATTATTGCTTCTCACCACAATGACAGAGAACCCGAATCTTTTGAAGCGGTACTTGTTCAGGTTGCAGATGCAGTATCTGCTTCAAGACCGGGCGCAAGGAGAGAATCCCTTGATACATATATTAAGCGTCTTGAAAATCTTGAAAAGATAGCCTCGGAATTTAAGGGCGTTGAAAAGACATTTGCAATTCAGGCAGGCAGGGAGCTTCGCGTTATGGTGGACAACTCACTTGTTTCAGATGAAAGAGCTGAGTCTATGGCAAGAGATATTGCGCAGAAGATTGAATCCGAGCTTAAATATCCCGGGATTGTAAGGGTAACGGTTATAAGAGAGACGCGTATTATTGATTATGCGCGATAGGTTTTATTGTGTCATTGCTGTGAAGGTCAAATAAAGAGTATATAAATTAATAAATTTTTATTGTATTAAATTAGTAGAGGCGGAAGCAGGGGGCTGTCTGATAAGTAACAGGCAGACAATCAGTTATATTCTTACGTCACTTCAGAGCCGTGTTTTTAGTTCACCCGATAGAACAATGTAAACTCGGCGTGGCAATCCAGTAGGATAAATTAAGACTCTGGATTGCCACGCGCAGGTTACACAATCTATACTCAAGCATGGTTGAAGCGCTCGCAATGACGCAGGTATGTACTTATCGTTGACTCTTGTTACTTATCAGACAGCCCCTGCATCTAATTTTTTATTTGTATAATCTAATACAATTTTGGAAACGGTATGAAAGAGGTCAGATTATTTGCAATAGGCGACATTGTCGGCAGAGCCGGAAGAAATATATTGGCGAGTAAACTTCCGGGACTTATTGACCGTGAAAAAATCGATGTTATTATAGCAAATGGAGAAAATTCTGCAGGCGGTATGGCTATGACTCCGGAGGTTACGCGTGAGCTTTTTTCCCGCGGTATTAATGTTATAACTTCCGGTAATCATATATGGAACAACAGCGATATCTTGCAGATAATTGATTCGGATTTGAATCTGCTGAGACCTGCAAATTTTCCCCCTGATGCTGCCGGCAAGGGATACTGTTCTATAAATTTTAAAGGGATAAATATCTGTGTCATAAATTTAATGGGAAGAGTATTGATGTCCACAATTGACTGTCCGTTTAGGAAATTTGATGAGATATATATGAAGGTTAAAGACGAATCCGATATAATTATAGTAGATTTTCATGCAGAGGCGACCTCGGAAAAACAGGCATTAGGATGGTATATTGACGGAAGAGCGTCTGTAATGTTCGGAACGCACACTCATGTTCAGACTGCCGATGAGAGAATTTTACCTAACGGTACGGGATATATTACAGATATTGGTATGACAGGTGCTTTTGATTCCGTTATAGGTATGAAGATTGAAAGGTCTGTAAGATTTCTTCTTTCACAAACAAAGGTTAAATTTGAAGCTGCCGAAGATAATCCCGGCATAAACGGGGCGATTTTTACGGTAACGGATTCGGGAAAGACTGTTGCGATTAAAAGGATTAGAGAATAAAGATAGACTTTAATACCGGATTTTAGAGTCCTTAATTGTATCAAGCTGTTGAGCCTCTTCAGGCATCCAGTACCCGCAGATTTTTGGCAACGCGCCTTTAACATCTGACTTCATTTTGTCCTCGTACACCTTAAAGATACCAAGTACAGTGAAGTCAAAAGGATTACCGAGTAAAGTCTTACTCGCGGGAACAACAAAATCTTTAAACTTCGCGCCTTTAATGAAAGCCTTGCTGTCGCTGTCAAGCTCTGCCATTTCAGCTTTAGATAAGCACTTGATAAATGGAGTTCTATCCGCGTTGTCAAGATACTGCGAATTTTCCTCTTCAAGCGCCTGCGCGTTCTCAATTAAAGCTAACACATCTTCGCTTTTGGCTAAATCTTTACTACTTTCTTTTGCCATATATTCTCCTATTACTTAATTATATATTTTATATTCTTATAGAACATAATAGCTTAATCTACCTTAAAACCTTCTTTCTCCAGTTCTATTTCATATTTTTCTCGCAATCTTCTATTTTCATCATATTGCCTGCACCATTCTTCATGAGCTTTTTTTCTATCCGCTTTCGCTTGCAGCAATTCTTTAGTCTGTTCTTTGGTTATAACTCTTTCAGAAAGAATAACTTTTTCAGCCCTCGCGTCATTACGCTTATGGTGGTCAAAATAAACAAAAAAAGCCATATCTATTAAAAGCGGTAATTTGTATCCGGGCAGAAAAAATATAAAGCATATTACCCCAAATATATCTGATTGAAATATTTTGCGCACCCACATAGAAATACTAATCGCCGCTATACTGTAAATTATTGTTGCCATAACTATTACTCCTTATTATATTCAGTATAAAGTATCATTATATCTAATTTATAATTGTTTTTAGTAAAGAAAATTTTCTCTGTATTATGCCCGGCAAATTTCCAACCAGTATCCATCAAAGCCAGTGATGTTTCTGTAGCAAAATTGACAGCCGCATATTCATCTTTAAAATAAAAAGACATGCTTGAACGTACAATTCTGTTATTCATAACACCAACTATTACATCTCTTTCTGCATCTCTATACAATTCTTCGTCAACCTTTGCAAAATTAGCAGGTAAAGGCTGTCCGAGCAGATTCATGCAATACTCAAGGTCGTCTTCCAACTGCCGATAATCTACCCTTGCATTAGCGGTAAATGATATAACCAATATAAATAAACTTAACATTATCTTTTTCATAATCATTGCCTTTCTATATACAGAACATAATAAAAAGTAATATTAAAAAAGTCATCTGGGAGTGAGACAAGTACATTATCATCCTTAAATAACTGTTCATTCCACATTTTAAATACATACGCATTTCCCTCTATTTCTACCTCTGTTGTGTTAGGAAATCCCAGTTTAAGATAAAGATTATTTATATCTTTTTCACTCATAGTTTTAGTGCCGGACTCTATTATTTCTAAAGCGACAAATTCTAAATTTTTCCAATAAGCCCATCTCATCTGAAAATCAATATAAAATAACACAGTATTGTTTATATCTATACTATTCTTTACAGCCTTAAATTGATATTTTTCAACAGTAAAAAGCTCATAATAATAAGTATTAAGCTAAATAATAATTTTTTCATTTCTTTTCCTCTCTTTTTTTAAGTGAATGTAAGGTACTACGCAAAGAGGGATTTGTCAAGCAGATTTTTTTCATAACACACACAATATTTTAATTTAAGTTTTTTTAGTCAATATTGATTTTATTGACAGTTGAATTTGCTTTGATAATTTATAGTATTATTGGCAAAAGTTAGATAAATGTTACTATGTATATTTTAATAGAAAAAATGTTTTTTATTTTATTATATAGTAAGGAGTGAGATTTATGAAAAATTTATGGTTATATAAGAATTGAAAGTCTCAGGTGCGCATCTTAAATACTTTTTATTGCTATTTTTTCTCCTATTGGTCCTTATAGGTCATGGTGATTGTGAAGATATATCTTCTGCAGGGAAACTTAATTATTATGAAATAAAAGAGATGTTTGATAAATGGGATTTAGGATTATATGGCAGCAGAAAATATTATAGGAGCAGACTTCTCCGTCTGTTAAATAAGAAAATCGGTTCGTATATCCATACCGAGATGGACTACAAGGTCTCAGTATATGATATGCTTGAAAAAGAGTATTATTCCAGTGATTTGTATAATCACAAGTGGCTTCATTTTCATGGAGATGCCGACAAGGAGAGTTTAAAATTTTTGCTTGAAAAAGGTAATAATTATATGGAGGATGTTGAATTAAAAAAATACCTATTTTTTATATCCGGTAAGATTAAGACATTTAGAATTGATGAAACAGACTATGGCAGGTCAATTCATCTATATCTTGAATCTGTTAAGATAAGCGATAGGGAAAGATAATATGATTATAGAGGTATAATAATGTGCGGTATTGTCGGATATATAGGCGAGAAGAGCGCAACCGCGCTTTTAATTAATTCTCTGAGAAAACTTGAATATAGAGGATATGATTCTGCCGGAATAACAGTAAACCATAACGGAACGCTTGTTACCGAAAAACGGGCGGGTAAAATTTCCGTACTTGATGCTGTGATTGATTATGACGGTTTAAAAAACTGTACTATTGGAATAGGACATACAAGATGGGCTACGCACGGCGAACCGTCCGATATTAACGCGCATCCCCATAGTGACTGTAATAATGAACTGGTTATTATTCATAACGGTATAATTGAAAATTATAAGGACATAAAAGAAGTCCTTTTATCAAGGGGGCATTCGTTTATTAGCGATACCGATACAGAGATTTTAGTTCATCTAATAGAACACTATTACAAAGAAGAAAAACATCCGCTGTTAAATGCCGTAATTGAAGCTCTTAACAGTGTTTATGGAGCTTACGGCATTGTCGTTATGTCAAAAAATGATCCTGATGTGCTTATTGCTGCAAGAAAAGGGAGTCCCTTAATACTTGGTGTCGGCAGCGGGGAGATGCTTATAGCGTCGGATGTAAGCGCTGTTATTGAACATACGCGCGACGTAGTTTATCTGGAAGACGGCGAGGTTGTTGAAGTAAAAAAAGACGGATACAGAATATATGATCTCAATAAAAACGGCATAGTTAAAAATGTCGAATCAATAGATTGGGATATAGCGTCAATAGAGAAACACGGCTTTGAGCATTTTATGCTGAAAGAGATATTTGAACAGGCTGATACTATTACAAATGCCTTTAGGGGCAGAATACTTCTTGATGAAGGATTGGTTAAATTTGACGGACTAAAATATACTGATGAAGATATTGATAAAATAGAGAGAATTATCTTTATTGCATGCGGTACTTCATGGCATGCAGGATTGGTTGCTAAATATTTTATAGAGGAGTATGCGCGGATTCCCGTAGAGGTAGAATACGCCAGCGAATTTAGATACAGGAAGCCTGTGCTTAAAAAGGGAGACGTCGTATTTACAATAAGTCAATCAGGTGAAACGGCTGATACGCTTGCAGCTCTTAGAGACGCTAAAACAAAAGGGATAAAGGTTTTTGGGATAACAAATGTTGTGGGCAGTACAATAGCCCGCGAATCCGACGGCGGTGTTTATATTCATGCGGGTCCAGAGATCGGCGTAGCCTCAACTAAGGCGTTCACTTCTCAAATTACGGTTTTGATTCTTCTTACAATACTATTAGCCCGCAGAAGAGATATGTCCTTCACTGAGGCAAGCGCAATACTCAACGCCGTTATAAAACTGCCTGATCATGTAAAGAGTATTTTTGCTGCAAGTGAAAAGATTAAGGCAATAGCAAAAATATATTCCGGCAAAAGTAATTTTCTCTATCTTGGGAGAGGAGTTCATTTCCCTGTTGCTCTTGAAGGAGCTCTTAAACTAAAAGAGATTTCTTATATACATGCCGAAGGATACCCTGCTGCGGAGATGAAGCACGGACCGATTGCGTTGATTGATAATGAAATGCCTGTGGTCTTTATTGCTCCAAAGGATGATATCTACAGTAAGATTATAAGCAATATGGAAGAGGTGAGAGCGAGAAAGGGGAAGATTATAGTAATTGCAACAGAGAATGATAAGGACATTGCTAAATACGCAGATCATGTAATTTATATTCCCGACGCGCATAGAGTTGTTTTGCCGATTCTTGCGGTCATACCTTTGCAGCTTTTATCATATTATATAGCAGTTGACCGAGGATGCGATGTTGATCAGCCAAGAAATCTTGCAAAGAGTGTAACTGTTGAATAGAGGCATTTAATATTAATTGATTTTTATATAAAAATTAGAAGTTAAGCTATATTGTTAAAAATTTTTTTATCAATATGGTTTTTAATAAATAAAATAGTTTTTAATAAATAAATAATTTATATTATTGACACATGTTTAGGTCTGTTTTATGTCTATCTTTTAAGTGTAATTTTTTTAAATAGTTGATGAGGTTAAAATGATTGTTATTGAGAGTGTAAATCATATAGCTATTACTGTTTCTGATCTTGATAAATCTATTAAATTTTATAAAGAGTTCTTTGATTTTGATGTGGTTGAGAATATGAGTAATGCCGGTCAGGCTTTTATGAAGATGGGGGATATTATTCTCTCTCTTATAGAGGTTTCCGGATATAAAAATAGCGGTGATTCAAAGAATTGTATCTCTTTTTATGTTGATGAAGAGGATTTTGACGACGCAATTGATGAGATTGAAGAAGCAGGTCTTAAAGTAGTGCTTGGTCCTGAAAATATTCGCAAAGGTCAGAGAGTAGTTTTTGAAGATCCTGATGGAAACCATATTGAGCTCTCTTACCCGAGAATTGACTGATTTTTATGATATTGTCTGTGAGTTTTAAAAAGGGTTACCTGCGCGGGTAACTCTTTTTTTAGTAACAATTTCTGCCAGCATTACGGGGCTGTCTGATAAGTATTAAATGATTAGTTAAATTTTTTCTATGTCATTGCGAGCGCTTCATCTGTGTTCAGTATAGATTGTGTAACCTGCGCGTGGCAATCCAGAGTCTTAATTTATTCCACTGGATCGCCACGCCGAATTTACATTGTTTATCGGATGAACTTAAAACACGGCTCGCGATGACGCAGCTATGTAACTAATCGCGCTAAGCCCGACATGTTATTTGACATATACGATTGCTTGCGGGACTTTCGGAGATATTAACTAAAAATAACCTGTTTATGGAGGTTGTATGATTAGAGATTCCCTTAGAGAGATTAAGTGTATCCCTGTTTGTGTTTTTGAGGATACAGAGAGCGCTCTTAAGACTGCGGAACTTCTTTTAAAATATGATGTAAATGTAATAGAGATAACGCTTAGGACTGAAAAAGCATTTGATTGTATTAAGGCAATAAAGAATGAGTTTAAAAATGTAATTGCCGGCGCAGGAAGCGTTTTAAAAACATCTGATTTTGAAAAAGCGTTAGATTGCGGCGCAGTATTTGCAGTTTCTCCCTGTTTTGACGAATCGCTTTGTATTGAGGCAAAAAGAATAAATATGCAGTATATTCCCGGCGCTGCAACTCCCAGTGAGATTTATAAAGCCTTAAAATATTCCGATTTGGTTAAAATATTTCCTGCAGCGCTCCTTGGCGGGGTTGAGTATATTAAAGCGGTAACAGCTCCGTTTAAAATGTTTGATTTTGGTTTGATACCGACAGGCGGTATTGATAATATTAATTATAAAGAATTTCTTGCAACGGAAAAAGTTATTGCCTGCGGATTAACCTATCCTGTTCCTGAAAAGTTAGTAAAAGAGAAAAAATTTGATGAAATAGAACACAGGATCAAAGAGTTATATGGAGTTTCACTCTGATACTTACAACAGCGATTCGGAATACATAATCAATTCTGCATTAGAAAAGAGAGAAATTCTTTTTAAAGACGAAAATAATAATTGCTTCAGAATTTTTAACTCTTCAGGCGACGGATTTGAGGGATTAATAATCGATTTTTATGCAGGATATATTCTCATACAGTATTTTAATAAGAGCGCTGAGAGTGTTGTAAACAGAATATCTCAATTACTAATTAAAGTTCTGCCTGTTCCGATTAAAGGGATTCTCTCTAAAAACAGGATGATAAATAGCACCAGATCCGTTGATCAATGGAAAAGTCGTATAATTGAAGGGGTTTATGACCCGGATGATGTGGTTGTAATTCAGAATGGAATTAAGGCAAAGGCGGATCTCCTCAATGGACAGAATACGGGGATTTTTCTTGATATGCGGGATGTTCGTGATAAGATTTCATCCTTTTATAAATCGGAATCAATAAAAAAAATTCTGAACCTCTTTAGTTACACTGCAATTTTTTCAATACATGCGCTAAAAAACGGAGTTGATAATGCTGTAAATATTGATCTGTCAAAAAGTGTTTTGAACAGAGCTAAAATTAATTATCGTCTTAATGATTTGAAGGTTGATGAAAGGGATTTTATATATGGAGATGCCGTTGACTGGATAAAAAGGTTATGTAAAAAAAAGGAAACGTTTGATTTTATAGTTTTTGACCCGCCTACATTTGCAAGAAATAAAAAGGGGAATTTTTCGGTAAAAAAAAATTATTTAGATTCGTTGAAATCTATAGAATCGCTTGCGAAGGATAGATTCATACTCACTTCGGTAAATTCATATTCTGTTACAGAAGAGGAATATAGATCGTTTCATCCTGCACAATGGAAATTATTAATGTTACGAAACGAATCTTCCGATTTTGTATATAAGGATAATCCTTATCTTA
Source organism: Spirochaetota bacterium (assembly GCA_009787025.1). Lineage (GTDB taxonomy): Bacteria > Spirochaetota > UBA4802 > UBA4802 > UBA5550 > WRGT01. The sequence goes on along the minus strand of WRGT01000038.1, from coordinate 8,057 downwards.
AAGTCGGATTGTGGAAAATAGCAGTTTGAATTTTGTAAAAAACATTGATATATAATAAACTGATTTTAGTTTTTTACATATAATTTGGAGTAGTTATGGTATTTTATTTAGCAATATTACTGATTTTATGCGGTTTACTTATAGTAATCTCTGCTCTTTTTTTAGAAATTAATGAAACAAAAATAGCAGAAGAATATAAACCTGTTAAAACAGAGAGTTTTAATAATTTTAAATCGGAAAGTCTTAAACCTGAGAATTTGGAAATTATTTCCCATGATGAATTAGACAAAAAAGATAATATTTTTAGCGAATTTGAAGATACATTTCCTGATTTATTGGAAAGAAAACAGGCTTTTCAAAAAGATGAATTTGATGTTGATGGTATATTTCATAATAATATAAACCAAAAAATTGAAAAGAAGTATAATACTGCTGCTATACCATATTCAAAATCTGATGTTGAATTTGAAATATTAAATAGCTTAGAGAGAGAGTCTCAACTACAAGATAAAAATAACACTGTATATGCTGTTATGTTTGATGATAAATCGGATATAATTGATTATACATCCGGTGTTGGAACTATTGATTCAACTTTTTTGAAGTATAAGGACATAAAAAGGATTGGAAGAGGGGTTATTGAATCAGATTCTCATGGAATAAATTTTTATTTAAATGAAAAGCTTTACAGATTTGACTCCCATAGAATATATGATATTTGGTGTGGTGAAAATTATGTAGCGCTGCCATTAAAGGGGAGCGGCATAGTTAAGTTATTTTTAATAGAAAATTCAGCAGATTTTCAATATAAAGTTGAGGCTGATTTTAGAAAATTTGAAAAAGTATCATCTGTTATATAGATTAAATTGAACTTATGGCTTTTACACCTGATTTAATTAAAGGAATTTGAAAAAGAGCTAACATGTACTACAGATATAAATCTAAGAAAAAAGATAGAAAGTTATTAAAACTGTTATTTATATTAATTTTGTTAGGAGGAGCCGTCTATTTGGGATATAATTTTCAGTCAAAACTAATGTTTTGGCGAATAGATCGTAATAGAATTACCGACCAGATAGATAAAATATCCTCAATCACTAATTTAGAGAAGAAAATTGCATACATTAAACAATTATCTGAAGATGTAGAGGTTTATAAAGAGGAAAACCCGTTAGATTCTGATGCATATATATATTTAGCAAGAGTTTACTATATTTTAGGTTTTACCTTGTCAGGGAAAAGTTTTACTGAAATGTATATTGATGATTCTTTATACACTCTTTCGGCTGAACAGAAGAGGTATTTTATTAAATCGATTAATAGTATGAGTAAAGCTATTGCTATTCTTAATGGGAAGAATATTGAGTCTCAAGATATGCTGATTCTTTGTAAAAGTTATTTTTTTACGGGATATAAGGAAAATTCTGCAATTTTTTCCATTTTAAAGAGTCTTTCATCATCAATAGACAAACTATCTGTTGATGATATTAGGTTTTATTCGGTCATCTGTTTATCATCAGGGTCTGTTGATGAAAGCCTTGACATTCTTAATAAAAAAGGCGAAGTGGATGAATCAGTTCATGGCAGACTTTTTAAGGCTAAGGCGCTGACAAACGCGAATAGATATACCGAAGCAATTATTGCTTTTCAAAATATATTAAAGACGACAGATGATCCGGCGATTATGAAGATATCTTTTACTAATTTGGGTAAAATATACTTTAGTCAGAATTTATTTAAGGAGTCTTTAGATCAATTTACATCCGCTTTGAGTCTTGGTGGTGATGATGTTAATTGTAAGCTGTGGATTGGTAAAAATTATTTAGCAATGGGGATGAAGGATAAAGCCAGAGCGGTCTGGAGTGAAATCATTGCAGTAAATGATAATGAAGAAGCTAAAAGATATATAAATTCAATGTAATCGGTTTTGTATGGTTTTGTTGATGAGATAAATGTAGGGGCGATTACCAATCGCCCGCAGTTCAATTTAATCGTTTTTTATGGTTTTGTTGATTTAACATATGATGCGGTATATTTAAAATTTTATAATAGATTAAATTTTTTTTGTTTCTTTAAGGTTTACATGATTATATTTTGCATTAAAGCTTGACAAAAAGAAAGTAACAATTTTAGAAATAGTATTAATGTTATGTCATATAGATTTTAAAGATATTAGTTCTATATTTTTCTCTTAAAATTTGAACCTAAATTATAGAGAAATTGAAATTTTGAAATTACTTCAGGGAGATTAATAATATGTTTGATTCTTTCTACGGGATGTTCTCAACTGATATGGGTATTGACCTTGGTACTGCAAATACGCTTGTTCATGTGAAAGGACAAGGGATTGTGCTTAGCGAACCGTCTGTAGTAGCGGTACAGACCAGCACTGGGAAGGTACTTGCTGTTGGACATGAAGCTAAAAGGATGCTAGGAAGAACTCCCGGCGATATTGTTGCAATAAGACCTATGAAGGATGGGGTTATTGCAGATTTTGAAACAGTTGAAAAAATGATAAGGTATTTTATCACCAGAGTTCATAAGCGGAAAACACTTGTAAGGCCAAGAGTTGTAATAGGAGTGCCGTCCGGTATAACAGAGGTAGAAAAGAGGGCGGTTAGAGAATCTGCCGAGCAGGCAGGGGCAAGAGAGATTTTTCTTATTGAAGAAGCTCTGGCTGCAGCTATCGGCGCTAATATACCCATACATGAACCGGCAGGTCACATGATAGTTGATATTGGCGGCGGTACAACTGAAATAGCAGTTATTTCGCTGGGGGGTATGGTACTTGCAGATTCACTGCGAATTGCCGGAGATGAATTTGACGAAGCAATAATTAAGTATATGAAGACACAATACAACCTTGTTATTGGCGAGAGAATGGCTGAAGAGGTGAAGTTTCGATTAGGAAATGTTTTCCCTGAGAAAAAGGTTGAAACTATGGATTTGAGAGGCCGCGATGCAATATCCGGTCTTCCAAGAACATTAGAAATAGATTCGGTTGAAATACGAAAGTCTCTTAAAGAACCTGTTGAAATGATACTTGATGGCATAAAGCAAGCTTTAGAGAAAACTCCACCTGAACTTGCCGCTGATATTGTAGAACGTGGAATTGTTATGACAGGTGGAGGTTCTTTGCTTAAAGGACTTGATAAATTTATAAGTAAAGAGACGGGCGTTCCTGTAATTCAGGCTGAAAATCCTCTCACATGCGTTGTTCTTGGCGCAGGGAAATTTTTAGAGGAGATTAAGAATCTTTATAAAGCTAATTTGAAGTAATACAGTGGAATTTTTTGAAAGACATAAATCAATAGTGATTTTTATTTCACTTACGCTTTTTTGTATCATTTCACTCTCCGTTCATGGCAGCCGGATTACATTAACTACTGAAGGTATGATGAGCGCGGTTATTTCGCCGTTTCAAAAGCTTTATGATTATGTTTTTGGAGGCGCTAAGATTTGGGTAGGCTCTTCAGAGTATGATAGAGTTAAAAATGAGCTTGTATTAACCAGAGCGAAACTGCAAACATTTGAATCTACTTACGAAGAAATTTCAGAGATAAAAAAAGAGAATGACAGACTAAAGTCTTTACTCGGAATGAAGGAGTTGCTCAAATACGATTCAATTGTTGCTGATGTAATATCAAAAGATCCTGATAATTGGTATAGGACATTGATGGTTAATAGAGGTAAAGATGACGGCATAATGGTCAATATGCCTGTTGTAGCTTACCAAAGTTCTATTAATGATAATACTAAGACTTTAATAAAAGGCGTTGTCGGAAAAGTGGTTGAGGTACGGGGATCTATCTCGCGTATACAACCGTTGATTGCGCCTGAAATAAAAATTGGAGTTAAAATCGGTGAAAATAAATTCCCGGGACTTTTATCCGGGTATTCGCATAATTCCAATCTGTGTGTAGTTAATTATATTACACGCGCAGCCCCTGTTAAATTTGATGATATAGTTACAACTTCAGGTCAGGCAGGAGTATTCCCTCCGGATCTTATTATTGGTAAAGTAATCAAATCCGAAGTACTTGAATCAAGCCCTTACCAGAGAGCGATTGTGAAGCCATTTATGGATTATAATCTTATTGATGAAGTTTTTATTATTAAGAAAGCTCCCAATAAAGACCTGTTTGAGTTATTTGGGGAGATACAATGATAATAGTGTATATTATTACCGGAATACTAATTTTAGTATCATTAGTAATACAGAGTCATTCTTCGCTTGATGTTATACGCATATTCGGCGTTAAGCCGGATTTTGTATTTATCATAGTTGTTTATACAGGCTACAGCTTTGGGTCGATTACAGGACAGGTCACAGGTTTTGTAAGCGGTTTATTCCACGATGCAGTATCAAATTCTCCATATGGATTTCTTGCTTTACCTAAATTGACAGTAGGATTTATTGTAGGTTTGCTTGGCAGAGCAGTTTTAAAAAACAACGTTCCGACTATTATAATTCTGATGTTAGTATCAACTCTTGTAAAAGGTATTATTACGCTCCTATTGAGTTATATTTTTGCTCAAGGGATGATCTCCGGCATAATTGACGTTATTATTCCTGAAGCTCTATATAATGCTATACTTGCTCCGCCGCTGTTTTTCTTATTTGATAAAATATTCCGTGGAGAGTTAGAGAGAGAGGGTTATTTGTAAATGTCATATACTTCCTTGAGAACAAAAATGCTGGAGGCATTCAGGAAGAGGATGTTGGTCTTTGTAATATGCGTTTCATGTGTTTTTCTGATTATCTTTATTCAATTAATTAATCTCCAAATAGTTCATGGCTCGGAATATATCGTGAAAGCTACATTAAATATGGAGAACAATATACCTATTGCAGCTCCAAGAGGGGAGATCTATGATAGAAATTTTAAAAGAGGATATTCCGGCGCTGTAATAGTTTCAAATCGGCCTACATTTAATCTCACTGTTGTTCCTGAAAATTTTTCTTCAAACAATCAATTGCAAGAAACTCTTTCTATGCTGTCAACTGTTGTAGATATTAATCCAACTGAGCTTTTTACTGATGTTAAAAAGAGTAATCCCTGGGAAAGATTTATTTTAAAAGAGGACGTCAATTTTGATGTAGTTGTAAAGATTGCTTCACATCCGGACATATTCCCTAATATACACTGGGAGGATGCCCCTGTCAGGGTATATAACTATGGCGAACTCTTTACTCATGTAGTAGGATATACAGGCAGCTTGAGCAAAGAGGAATACAATAACCTTAAAGGTCAAGGTTATAAATATTATCAGAATATAGGAAAGTCTGGAATTGAGAAACAATATGATAAGCAGCTCAGAGGGGAAGATGGATTTATTCGCAGAATAGTTAATGTGCAAAATAGAACAGAGTATGAAGAGATTGGAGATGAGCCTTTGAGCGGTAATAATATAATAGTTACCCTTGACTATGAGATACAGCAGGCTGCCTATGATGCTTTAGGAAGTAATTATGGAACAGTAATTGTATTAAAGCCGTCAACAGGTGAAGTAATTGCGATGTTAAGTAAGCCCGGTTATGATCCGAATTTGATAATCTCAAAGGGTAATGCTAAGTTTGTAAATGAGCTTAACGCAGACTCCAAAAAACCTTTTTTGAACAGGGCTATTCAGTCAAGATATGCCCCTGCATCAACATTTAAGCTTGTTACCGCTATAGCTGCATTAGAAACAGAAAAGACTTATGCCGACAAGATTTACTATTGCTCGGGCAAATATACTCTTAAGGGTTATATTGACCACGATTTTTATTGTTTCAGAACTCACGGCTCTCTTAATTTATATTGGGCTATAGGCAGATCGTGCAGTATCTATTTTTATAATCTGGGAATGAGCGTTGGTCCAAGCGCAATAATGAGATATGCCGGATATCTGGGTTTAAATGAAATTACAGGTATTGATATCCCCGGTGAAATATCCGGCTTTGTACCGTCTCAGAAATGGAAATTGAAAACATACGGGCAGCCATGGTTTGATGGAGATACAATAAATCTGTCTATTGGGCAGGGATTCCTTGCTGTTACTCCCATAGAGGTTGCCAGTATGTTGTGCGGTATAGTCAACAATGGGATTGTATATAAGCCCTATGTTGTTAAACAGGTTTTTTCACCTGATAACAGAAATGTAATCAGTGAAACCCAAAAGGAAAAATTAAGAGAGATACCGTTATCTCCAACAACTCTTCAAACAATAAAACAGGGAATGAGATACAGCGTACAGGATGGAACATCGGGAATATTAAACCATCTAAAAGTTCCCATAGCAGGTAAAACAGGAACTGCCCAGACTATATCAAACAGAAAGGAGAATGTTTCTCAACATGCGTGGTTTCTTGGTTTTGCGCCGTATGGAGAATATACGGAAGATGCAATAGTAGTAGTTGTGTTTATTGAATATGGTCAATGGGGAGCGCTTGCGGCAGTTCCTGTAGCAGAGAGGATCTTTAGCAAGCTTATAAAACAGGGTTATTTTAATGCGCCTGAAAAGTAACATTGTTAAAAGGAATTGTTGATGAATACTAAGGATTTTCTTAATAAGATAGATTTTGTCCTTCTCGGCGCAACGCTGCTTGCAATTATCTTTGGCATACTGATGATATACAGCGCGGGTTTTGATTCCGTTGATGCTCTAAACAGAGGACTGTATAAAAGACAGATCATCTGGGCAATAATAGGTCTTATTATAACAGGCTTCCTCTCTAATATAAATTATAGAATCATTGGTCGTTATGCGCTTCATATTTACGGATTTTTTTTATTTATTCTTATTGTAACAACTATATTTGGGAAACCAATCAGAGGTTCATCCGTACGTTGGTTATCATTCGGTTTTTTTTCGATCCAGCCATCGGAGTTTATGAAATTGAGTACGGTAATACTGCTGGCTAAATATTTTGAATTAAAAGAGAGGGATTTAAAGGATTTTAAAGAATTACTAATACCTGCCCTATTGACCTTACTGCCTGTCTTGATAATTATAAAACAACCGGATTTGGGAACAGCCGTGCTATTTATCCCTGTTTTATTTATAATGTTATTTTTGGGCGGAGCAAGCGTTCCGCACCTTGTGTCAATTGTACTAATAGCAGCAATAGCAATAGTATTTCCAATGCTGTTAACTTATTGGGAATGGGAAGGATATAAAGGCAATAATTTTGTTATACAGCTATTTGGTCATTCCGATGTACTTTTTACTATTGCAGGCGTACTGATACTTGTAGCTATAACAGCATTTAGCATACATTATTTTGTAAACAAGAAGTTTCTAAGAAGAATATATATACCATCAACAGTAATTTCTTTAGGACTCTTTTTTTCTGTGATAATTCAGAACTGGTTTAAGCTCTATCAGAAAAAGAGAATATTAGTATTTTTAAATCCGGATTTAGATCCGCACGGATCAGGCTATAATATAATACAATCAAAGATCGCAATCGGTTCCGGTGGATTTTTAGGGAAGGGCTTTCTCAAAGGTACTCAGTCACAATTGGGTTTTTTGCCGGAAAAGACCTCTGATTTTATATTTGCAGTAGTGTCGGAGGAGTTTGGATTTATAGGAGCAGTTTTACTTTTAGTAATATTTGGGGTAATAATATACAGGGGGCTGCAAATTGCTCTTGCCACAAGGGATAAATTCGGAGCAATTCTTGCAGTTGGTATAATTTCCATACTGTTTTTTCATATATTTGTAAATGTCGGAATGGTTATAGGTATTATGCCTGTAACAGGTCTTCCTCTTCCCTTTATATCTTACGGAGGGTCTAATCTTCTAATGATGATGATGAGTATTGGAATTTTAAATAATATTTATATGAACAGGTTTATGTATTAAAATTTTTTGAACCACGGATTGCTTTGACCCCTTATTGTAATGAGAAATTTTTTTAGCAAAAGTATAATAATACAAAAAAAATCAAAAATCACAAAAAAATTTTTATCTCCTGCCGGATTCAATCGTATTCTATACAGGAGAATAAAAAAATGAAAACAGCAAATGTACGTCCGGGCACAAAATTTTGTGCCCCAACTGTTTACTTT
>WRGT01000037.1 GCA_009787025.1 Spirochaetota bacterium | reverse complement strand
GAACGCGCCCGTCTTATGAGTGAATACAAATATCAGCTTGATACCCAAAGTAAGTTAGTTACTGCAAAGCGTCAAGGAATACAGGAAGGCAAGAAAGAAGCCCAAAACTATATATTAAACCTTATAGAGCAAGGATTGAGTCGGGAAGAGATAAAAAAGAAAATAGAAGAAGATAGATGTAAGGAATAAATCAAAATATATTGTCAGAAACTTTTATTAAAATGTAACTTAAGTCATGAAAACAAAAACCGTAATATTAATAATTCCTGTAATAATAATCTCTATCTTTTCGCCCCTCCATGCTTCGTCGGCGCAGAGCGCTTTTCTTTCGGGCGGGAGCGCATATTATACGGGGAGGGCAGGCGCAGGAGTATCATCTTACGGCGAGGACCTTTCGCCTGTTAATCCTGCATCAATGGCGCTTGTAGAGAGATTTACTGTCAGTCTGAATTATAGTTCCCTTAACGGCAGCTTTATTTATCCCTATTTAATGTCGGCTTACCCTACGGTTTACGGCGTTGCCCTTCTTGGATTTGGATACTTCTCTATAGACGGGAATACCGAACAGAGCGGGTATATGTTTTCGCTTGGCATGTCAAAGGAAATCACTTCAAAAATTTTATTCGGGCTGTCTTTCGATGGAATGTACTTAGATTATCTCAAAAAGGATTATTATTTTGGGATTAAACCCGGGATTATATATAAGTTCGATTACAGCGCTTCTATGAAAAACGGCTTTGGATTTTTTAATCCTGCAATAGGGCTTACATCAACTATCGGATACGGTACGGGAAAGGATGCCGACCTAAACTCCGTTACTTTAGGCTATAACTTCGGTTTTTATCAAAGCAGGAATTATAATATTGTATTTTACAATGACTTGTCTGTAATTGAAAAATATAAAAAGTATCCGTTTAAATTCGGATTAGAGGCTCGGATTTATAATTCATATTATTTAAGAGCAGGCGCTGTTGTACCTGCCGGCTATGAGTTTATGACAATTACAGGCGGCGCAGGGTATAAGTTTTCAAGAGAGACATACGCTGCGTTTATTAATTATGCTGCAGCTTATTCAAAAGAACAGGGCGTAAGTCATTTTATAGGCGTAACATTTGAATATGGAGCTTTAGATAATGAATCTCCCCTTACATCAATAATTCCCGACTACACATATATCTCTCCAAACTATGACGGCGTACAGGATTATACCATATTTAATATATCGGTCAGAGATAAAAGCAGGATTGCAGGATGGAGATTACAAATATTTGACGCCAATAATAAAATTGTAAAAGAATTTAAAATGAGCGACAGGGAGATTGAAGATAGCATTACTGTTTCTGCATTTTTTAAAAGACTCTTTAGCAGAAATGAATCCTTAGTTGTTCCCGAAAAGATATTATGGGACGGATTTGATAATTCGGGAGGAGAGCTTGCCGACGGCGGATATAAGTACTCTTTCTCTGCATGGGATGCAAGAGATAATATTGCGCCTGTAAAATCCGGAATTATAACTATTATCAATACGCCGCCTGTGGTAAATGTTAAAACAGATTCATTGATATTCTCGCCGAAAGGTGATAGAAAAGATAAACTTGTAATTAACCAGAATATAAAATCATCGCCTGATGATAAATGGAAGGGTGAGATAAAAAATTCAAAAGGCGAAGTAGTCGCTTTATATGAATGGAGCGGGGCATCTGTACCGAGTAAATTTATATGGGATGGTTTGGATTCTTCGGGGAATGCTTTTCCCGACGGATTATACTACTATTCAATATCTGCAGCAGATAAGGCGGGGAACAGGGCATCAGCCGAAGTTCGTGAAATCATTTTAACAAATGAAAAGGCAATTGCGGATATAAGATTTGAAAATGAATATGTGTCATATATAAGAGATAATAAACCTAAGGTAAGATTTTTTTTAGACCTTTCATCTGCAAAGTGGCTGGAGAAGTGGGAAGTTGCAATATCAGATAAGAATGATAAAAAGGTAACAGGCAGAATAAGCGGCGAGGGAGTGCCTCCTGCATATATTGATTGGGATTGTCAAGATACTAACGGCAGACTGCTTGATGACGGAATTTATAATGTACGATTATCCGCACTTTATTCAAGCGGGAATAATCCCGTATCATTTCCAAAGAGAATAATCTTTGACAGCACAAAACCTGCGTTAAGCATATCCCATGAACCGAAGCTCTTCTCTCCTGACGGCGACGGAGAAAACGATTACCTCACAATGAAAATGAAGGCTGCAGATAACTATGGAATAGACAGCTGGGAGATAAATATATTTAATGAGAGCGGCATACTCTTTAAAAAATTCAGCGGCAAGGGAGATGCGCCCAAAGAGCTGTTATGGGACGGCAGAGGAACAAACGGTGATATTGTTGAATCGGCTTCGGATTACAGCGTAAAGTTTACTGCCGTAGATTTTGCAGGAAATGTTTCTGAGACAGCAAACGATAAAATTGCCGTTGATATTCTTGTCGTTGTTACAGAGAGAGGACTTAAAATGAGAATCAGTAATATTGAATTTGCATTTGGGAGTTCCGAAATTCAGAATAGAGGCATTCAGATACTTGACCGCGTATATCAGATACTTGAAAAGTACGGGAATTATAATATAGTAATTGAAGGACATTCCGATGATATAGGCGACGGAGAGTATAATCAAAAGCTTTCGGAGAAAAGGGCGCTGGCTGTGAGGGATTATCTTGTTAAAAAGGGGACAGATGAAAAGAGGCTTGACTATATCGGAATGGGTAAGAAATTTCCATTCTATCCAAACACCAATGATGAGAACAGAAGAAGAAACCGCAGGGTAGAATTTCTCCTTATAAAAAAAGAGGACGTTGATAAATGAAAGCTCTGTTCTTTTCCGATATAGACGGAACATTTTTAGACTTTGATAATTATTGTTATAGAGAATCCATAAAAGGAGTAGAGCTTTTAAAGGAGAGAGCCATACCTCTAATATTTATTTCAAGCAAGACCTTTGATGAGATGGAGATACTCACTAATGAATTATATTTGCATTATCCGTTCTCTTTTGAGAATGGAACAGGTTTTGCCTATCCGTCCGGTGAAAGGGGGGAGTATAATATAGAATTAGAAGGACCCGGCGTAGATGAGCTTTGGAAATTTCTTCCAATGTTAGAAAATTTTTTAATGAATAAATTAAGAGCAATAACTTCGTTGTCTGAAGATGAAATCATTGATATTACAAAACTCGATGTAAAGTCCGCATACAGGGCAAAGAGTAGAATGACAACTCTGCCGTTTATTGTTGACGGAGGCAGACTGCTCTTTGATACTGAGATTGATAGAATAAATATATTTCTTAAAGATTATAATTTAGCCGTTATAAAAGGCGGAAGATTTAATCATCTTATCCCATCCAACTGCAAGAAGGGTAATGCAGTAAAAAAAATAATTGAGTTTTATAAATGTGAATATAAAGATGAGATTTTAACAGCATCAGCCGGAGACAGTCAAAGCGATATACCCATGTTTGAGTCAACGGATTTTTCGTATATTATCAGAAGACCTGACGGAAGTTGTATAAATTATATGAACGGGAATATTATGAAAAGTCCGGGTCCGGCAGGTTTTTCAGAAGCTGTTTATGATTTTTTAAATACTAAGGTTGATTTATGGAGACATTAAAAGATTTACTATACGGTATCGGCTCATTTTTTGCTGATAAGATCAGAGTCGCAGCCGACTGGTTTATGGAATTAAATATATTTAATAAAATAATTGTTGTTAATACACTCACGTCTTTTTTTGCAATAACTCTGCCAATAGCAAAATACTATATATTTGAAACATGGTTTTTCATCAACAACCCTGTTGCAGTTTACCTAATCTTTATTACAGTAATTATGCTGGTTACTGTTTTTTTTCACGGTCAGTTAGTTTTAGGCGTAAGGGTTATTTTAAATCTGTGGTATTTTTTATATGTTATTTATATGACTGCCTTCCATACTATTTCAAAAGCGCCCTATGTTTTGAGTAAAGGTTTTGTCTTTAATCTCCTTGCGCCGGTAGTCTATTTGGCGGTATCGGTTCTTTTGTATATGTCCGGGGATGAATATTGACGCATAACCATGCAGGGAATTTACAATGACACTATTTCTGAGCATTTACAAACTTTATATGAAGATAAAGAATTAGATGAAAGTCAAGTTTGTCGGAAATTCCGACAAACTTCTGATAATGGCAATTATACATACAAGTTTTACAATCTTGAAGCTATTATTGCGGTGGGTTTTAAAGTAAATTCCGAACGTGCCATACAATTCCGTCAATGGGCAGCGAAAGTTTTGAAAGATTTTGCGATTCGCGGTTATGTCTTAGATAAGAAGCGTTTGGGAAATGGAATTTTTTTGAGCGACGATTATTTTAAACATTTAATTGAAGAAATACGAGAGATAAGCCTTAGCGAACGGATGTTTTATCAGAAAGTTACCGACATATATGTTACCGCTATTGATTACGATTCGGACAGTTATAAAACCAAACTTTTTTACAAAACGGTTCAGAATAAATTACATTACGCTATACACCGTCACACCGCCGCTGAAAAAGAACACATGGGATTAACTACTTGGGAAAAAGCGCCACACGGTAAAATCTTAAAAAGCGATGTGAGTATAGCAAAGAATTATCTTTCCGATAGAGAATTAAAATCATTAAGCCGGACGGTAGGGATGTATTTGGATTATGCCGAACAACAAGCCGAGCGGCATATTCCGATGACAATGGACGATTGGACAAAACGCCTTGATTCGTTTTTGAAGTTTAACGAATACGGTGTGTTAAATTACGCAGGAAGCGTTAGTGCAGATAAAAGCCCTTCAAAAAAGAACAATAAAAAATAACTTGTTCTATTTCCGTGTTTGTATTTTCATACACAGATGCGCAAAATGCCAAAATATATCTCCTTATTTTATTGTAAACTTGTTTCAGGACGAGACAAAGCAGAAAATTTCAGAAAATATTTACCTAGATATAATAAACGCAAACTCTATCTTGGGATTGCCGCGCTTTCATTTAGAAAGACTACTGAGGAGAATATACTAAAACACGGCATAGCTGCTATAAAACAAGCAAACGGCGCAATGGTAATAAATAGTGAAAATCTAAGGGCATTTTAAAGCAGATGTTAGAAGAAATCTACTTTATCGGGAGCAGCCACTTAAATTTATCTTCAATGTCGCCGTATTGTATTCCTGTTAAATTCTGGTAGAGTTTGGATATTACCGGACCTGCGCTTTCATCACCGGTGAATCTATAATCTTCCCCATTATGGTGAATCGTTGAAATCGGCGTTATTACGGCAGCAGTACCGCAGGCTCCTATCTCGTCAAAATCCGATAATTCGTTTATATTGATTTCTCTTCTTTCAACTGACATGCCTATACTTTCTGCTATTTTTAAAAGGCTGTCATTGGTAATACTCTCAAGAATACTCTTTGATTTTGGCGTAATATAGGTGTTGCCTTTTATTGCAATGAAATTAGACGTGCCGAATTCATCTACATATTTTTTCTCTTTAGGGTCAAGGTATAATATTATGGGATAACCTTTTTTCTTTCCATATTCTGCTCCGGGGAGTCCTGCAGCATAGTTTCCGCCGACTTTGCAGTCTCCCACACCGTCAGGCGCTGCTCTGTCAAAATCTGCTATTACAAGAGCCTTAACCGGTGTAAGACCTCCTTTGTAATATGGACCTACAGGTGTGACTAATATTAAGAAAACATACTCTTCTGCCGGACCAAGTCCGACTCTCGCGCCTGTTCCGATAATAAGCGGTCTGATGTACAGGCTCGCACCGGTACCGTATGGCGGGATATATTTTTTATTGGCAGAAACTACTTTTTCGACAGCTTCAATAAACATCTCCTTTGATATGGGCGGGAGTAAAATTCTTTCGGATGTCTTTTTTAATCTTTTCCAATTCTCTTCGGGTCTAAAAACAACTATCTTTCCGTCTTTTGTTTCAAAGGCTTTCATCCCTTCAAAAGCTTCTTGTCCGTAGTGGAGGCATGGAGAAGCCATGTGGATTGTAATATTCTCATCTTCCACAAGTTCGTCCTTTGACCATTTGCCGTTTTTAAAATAATATCTTATATTATAATCTGTTTTTATATATCCGAATGGGAGATTAGTCCAGTCTAATTTTGCTTTTTCCATACTCATTTTATTACTCCTGACAAAAATTTAATGCGACGAGTGCTTTTCGTATAGAGCCACGCCGAGTTTACGGGCGGATAAATTATCCATCCCTGCCGATTACTGAAAATGTGATTTCTGCTGCACTCCCTATACGATTTGTATATAAAAAAGAATCATGAAAAAAATATTCCTTATATTACAATACAATTATTGCCATAGCATTTGTCAAGTATTAAGAACGGTTTTTTAATTGACGGCATATTCAAAAATCAAAGAATGTTAATTTTATCTCCGAAGCTGAATTAAATGATTGTCGAAGGAGCGCGATATGATTACAATTATGCGGTATGCGTTTCATAAATTTTTTCACGGCATACATCGCCGTTTTACCAAGACATATTTTACATTTTTTGTTTTAGTTTTAATTACAATAATGCCTCTTTCACCCAATGCTGTCGCTCAAGTAAGTTTTACATGCAGCGGCTGTTTAGCGGAGCTTTTTTATCCATGCCTATTCCCATTTGTATATGTGTATAATAGCACTTTAGCTTCTCCGCTTGATTCAATTCTCATTATAGACCCCGCAAGCGAGAGTGTTACGGAAAAACACACCCGCTATATAAAAAAAGGCAAAGTATATCTTTCTGAAGTTAATTGGGGTTACTGCCATTCTATAACGGCTGCCGGTAATAAAGTCGTCATGGGGTCTTACTACGGCGATAATTCTATCCTGATCGTAGATACTGCAAAAGGAACCATTACTGAAAAAGGAGGACTCCCAGACGTCAAGTGGGGTCATGGCGGCAGTATAGCCACTGTTGGGGATAAAGTAATCATGGGGCGTGGAGATTGGTCTGACGCCGATGCCGGTACTTCAATCCTCATAGTAGACACAACAAAAGGAACAGTTGTAGAAAAAGGCGGTTTCACTAAAGATCTGTGGGGCTACAATTTTATGGCAATCGCCGGTAATAAAGTTGTCGTTGGACCCGGCATTAGAACCGCCGGTAAATCAATCCTTATTATAGACCCAGAAAAAGGAACTGTTACGGAAAAACTTGTCTTATCGCGACCGCGACATGTATGGGGCCACAATGCTATAGCAACTGTTGGAAATAAAGTCGTTATGGGACCTGACGAGGGTCGTTCAATCCTCATCGTTGACGTCGAGAAAGAAACCGTTACTGAAAAAAGCGGACTGTCTAAAGCTTTTTGGGGTTACGAAAGTATGACCGTTGTTGGTAATAAAGTCGTCATGGGAGGGTACACTTCAATCCTTATCGTTGATACAGTGACCGGAAAAGTTATGGAAAAAGGCGGGCTCTCTAAGGCGTCGTATGGGTGGGGCCGCAACAGTACAGCCATTGCCGGCAATAAAGTCGTTATGGGGTCAGACTCTGGCCGTATTCTCATAATAGACGTCGAGAATGGGGTCATTACTGAAAAAGGAGGACTTTCTTACGCTTCGTGGGGTTTTCACAGTACAGCCGTTGTCGGAAATAAAGTCGTTATGGGATGTGGTAATTTGAATCGCAGTACTTCAATCCTCATAGTAGATGTCGATACGGAAACTGTTATTGAAAAAGGAGGCCTCTCTAAAGCTACGTGGGGCTTTCACTGTACAGTTGCAGCCGGCAATAAAGTCATAATGGGTAATGGCGATAATACAGGTACTTCAATCCTTATTATAGACCCTGCGAAAGGAACCGTTACTGAAAAAGGCGGCCTGCCTGAAGCTTTTTGGGGTTACGAAAATACTGTCGCTGCCGGAAATAAAGTTGTCATGGGGCGCAGTAACTCTTCTCCTATTTTTTGTCAGCGGTATAGATAACAATTTCAATAAATTTGCAGGATTAGCATGATTATACATTAAACTTAATTTTACCTTATCCTGTTTATATCAATTATTTCTTAAAAACAGCTCTTAAATTTGTTGACTTATGGGGGTGTATATATTTTTTACCTAATAAGTAGAATATCTATAATTACATGAACGAATGTTATATTTAATTATGAGAATTAGTGAAAATAAACTTTAATTAAGGAGTCTAACCATGACATTAAAAAAATCCGATATAATAAAACCTGAAGGTAAACTCGGTATAGTCATACCCGGGCTTGGCGCCGTAAGCACAACATTTATTGCAGGTGTTTTAATGATAAAAAAGGGTATGCATAAACCTATAGGTTCATTAACTCAAATGGGCAAACTTAGAGTAGGAAGAGGCGCAGACGCTAAAGATATAAATATTAAAGACTTTGTTCAGCTTGCATCAATTGAGGATCTTGAATTCGGCGGATGGGATCTTTTTGAAGATAATGTTTATGATTCTGTAAAACACGCACAAGTGCTTTCAAATGATGATATAGATCCGATAAAAGATGAGCTTTCAAAAATTAAGCCATGGAAAGCAGTCTTTAAAAAGGAGTATGTAAAAAACCTTGACGGTAAATGGGTAAAAGAGGCGCCGACTCTTTGGGATCTTGCACAAATGGTAAAAGAGGATATTCTGAATTTTCAAAAAGAAAAGAATCTCGCAAGAACGGTTATGGTCTGGTGCGGGAGTACCGAAATCTATCAAGAGATGATTCCCGGAGTTCATGATACATTAGCTAATTTTGAAAAGGCGTTAAAGGAAAACAATCCCAATATTGCCCCAAGTATGATATACTGTTATGCCGCAATGGACCTTGGAATACCCTATGCAAACGGAGCGCCTAATCTATGTAATGATATACCTGCATTTTGGGAATTGGCTAAGAAAAGGCAGGTCCCCATGTGCGGGAAGGATTTTAAAACAGGCCAAACATTTATGAAGACCTTGCTTGCTCCCGGGCTTAAAACGAGAGTCTTGGGAATGAGCGGATGGTATTCTACAAATATTCTTGGGAATAGAGACGGAGAGGTTCTTGACGATCCCGATTCATTCAAATCAAAAGAGGTAAGTAAACTCTCAGTATTGGAACAGATATTGGAACCTGACGTATATCCTGACCTCTATAGAGATTTTCACCATAAAGTAACAATCAATTACTACCCGCCAAGAGGTGATAACAAAGAGGGATGGGATAATGTTGATATATTCGGATGGCTTGGTTATCCCATGCAGATTAAGGTCAACTTTCTGTGCAGGGACTCTATCCTTGCGGCGCCGTTTGTCCTTGATCTTGCTCTTTTTCTTGATCTTGCCAAAAGAGCCGGACTTTACGGAAATCAGGAGTGGCTCTCGTTTTATTGGAAGAGTCCGATGCATGCGCCTGATGAAGACCCCGAACATGATCTCTTTATTCAGATGATGAGGTTAAAAAATACTTTAAGATGGTTAATGGATGAACCGCCTGTAACCCATCTTGGGGCAGAGACTTATAATTAAGAGTGATAAAAAAGAGGCTGTCTCTAATGACAGATAATCTATTAAAATTTTTCAGACTTGCGCTGTTATTGCTGCTGATTGAAATTCCGCTTTTTGCAGAGAGTTTGCCTGATACAAATTTTCAGCTAAACGACGGAGTTTTAATCAGGTATGATTCCTGTAAAAAAACAATCCTGTATGATAAGGTAGCTGCAATCCATAGAAACGGAGATACCTTATATTATATGAGAAGCAGCGGTGAGAAGTGGATTGCAGGTTTTTTAAAGGATAATTCGGACAGAGGAATTGAATTTAATATTACAGGGAATTTTAAAGTAATCAATAAACTTTACGGCGAGAATAATATTTTCTACTTTCTTGCGCAGCAGACAATCGAACCTCCAAAAAATAACAGGTATAATTTCGGCAGAGTTTTTGCAAGATATAATCCGGATCAAGATACCTTAAATTCGATAGACGGCGTGGTCGATTTTCATATAATTGACGGTAAGCCTTTAATTCTAAGGAGTGATTCTCTTGATTACAATGGTTCTATTATACCGATAATGCTGCGCGGCTGGATGGAAATTTCAGAGATAATCTGTTCAAGGGTTGCAGTAATTAAAGGTGTTATTGATGTTGAGATAGTGGATTTAATAACAGGTAAAAGCATCTACCAGTTTAATAAAAACTCTGCGGCAGATTATAATGATAAGTACAACCTCGTCCTTGAGTTTGAGGATAGAAATATTAAAGCAAATAGTAAAACAAGCGAAGAGCAGAGCATATATTATGAAATTATAATCGACGGAGTTGAGGATAGCAGAACCGAAACCGGAAGGGGCGATTTGAGCAAACTGTTTTATAAAAAACTGCTGCCCGGCAAATATCATATTGTTAAAGCAGAAAGGTGGGAATTAGACAGGGCAAAAGAACGCTATGTAAGAATGAATAATATTTATCAGCCTGACGAAGTAAAGATATTTGTTCCGGAGAACAGGATTATAAAGTTAAGAATAGAATTTGACGGGAAAACTTACAGTATTAATCAATCGGTTGTGTATAGATAAACAGGAGCGCCTAATTAGTTTCATCTAATAACCAGTCCAATATATTTATCTGTTTTATTCCATTGTGAGAATTTTGAGGCATATAATCCATTGTCAGTAAAAATTTCGGATTATGGTCTTTCACTGCGTTTAACGGAGCCAGTTCTCTTGCTAATGTTGTTTGCCCCATAACAGTTTCCGCAACCTGATAGTATTCGGTGCCGTTTTTGCTTTCCACAACGAAATCTATTTCTTTTATAACTATTTCTTCTTTGGTATCTTTATCTGTCCTTTTTACTGTGTTTATCTTGCCTATATAAACTTTACGGTTGCGCCGCAAAAGTTCAAGATATACTATATTTTCTATCATACGACCCGTATCTATATGCCTGTCGCCAAGCAATAAATACCTAAGCCCAACATCGACAATATAGTACTTGCTCAGAGTTTTTAACAGTTTCCTGCCTTTGACATCATATCTGTCTGTGCGATAAAAAATATGGCTGTCGCAGAGCGCTTCAATATAAGATTCAACAGTGCGTTCATTGATTTTTACGCCGTCTGCTTTCATAGCCTTTGATATACTGCTTGGAGATGTTTCTTTGCCTATATTATCTGCTAAGAATTTCAATATTCTCTCTAATCTGCCTATATGTCTTATTTTGAGACTTTCGGCAACATCTTTAACTAAGATAGTATTATATATTCCGGTGAGATATTTCCGTATGTCATCTTTATTATCAAATTCCAATGCCTGCGGAAATGAACTGTTTTCAAGATAGTTCCTGAATTTCTGCTGTAAATTATCCGTTCCAACCGCCGATATGTATTCTTTGAAAGATAAAGGCAATATGGATATTTCCACATAGCGGCCCGAAAGCATGGTTGCCCATTCGCCGGCTTTCTTGCGTGAATTAGAACCTGTCAAATACAAGTCCACATTATCTTTTATAAATAATCCGTCGGCAGCGCGTTGAAAATCGTCCACATTTTGAATTTCATCCAGAAAAACATAGTTTTTCCTGTCTGGTATAAGGCGAATATTCACATAATCGTATAGTTTTTTCCAATCTAACAAATCGGTATAATCAGGATTTTCAAGATTGATGCTTATTATTTGTTCTTTGGCAACATCGTTTTCAAGCAATTTTGTCTGCATCATGGCAAGCAAAGTAGATTTTCCGGAACGGCGAACCCCTGTTATAATTTTTATTATGTGTTTGTCTTTTAACGAACAAAGTTGATTCATATACAGCGGACGATTTATCATTTTAGCACCTGTTTTTCTAAGCTATATCATTAAAATACGAAAAGTTATTAAAATCAAGAAGTTTTTGTAGTATAATACAAAAAGTTATTAAAATGTTGTAGTTTTTGTATTATAGTATGAAAAGTTTGATGATGTTGGGTCAGAGCATGTTCCCCAAAGAGGCTTTTCGTTATTTACTCTTTCATAAATACATAAAAAAGGGCTTTTAAAAAGCCCTCTTTCTTTATTTATATGATTATATATACTTATTTATTAAAGTTAATCATTTCTCTTCTACTTTCATCCTTCTGAATTGTTTTTTGAATATCTTTATATTCGGCAGATTCAAGTCCGTATTGCAGTTCAACAGCGATTAAGATGCTCTGATTTTTTTTATTCTTATAGTATATTACGTCCTCTTCATTTGTTTTATGGCTTCTATCAAGCTGAGCTTCCATTACAGCATAGCAGCTTGAAAGATATCTATATGCCCATATATCTTTTCTGTTCTCTTCTCTCAATGCTATATATCTTTCAAGAATAGGGATACATGGTTTTATGTTCCCAATGTCATATTGAACCGAAACATATGCTCTGTAAAGTTTTGATTTATAATCAATAAACGTTTCATTTGCCTTTAGTTCATTTGACCTTACTTCATCTAAAGTATTTATTGCTCTTGTGAAATATGTTACAGATTTTGTTTTTGCCTCAATTTTTATTCTATGCATATTCATTTCTTGGGCATGTTTTCTATCTATTTCCTGCCAGTACCATTTTTCATTGAGATATTTAGTGTTATTGTAAATATCTTTCAGCCTTGCTATCTCTGCATCCATATCTTCCAGTGTATCAAAACCTTTAGAATATTCATCTACCGATCTTTTAAGAAGAAATTCTGAGTACTCTTTACTTAATTTTTCAAGATCTCTAAGTGTAGACATATATGGTTTATAATCATTTATTCTCCATCCATCTTTTGCCTGATCGAGAAATCTTTTATCAGGCGCATTTTGTTGGTCTGTAGCCTGTTGAGCTAATGCAAAGTTAGTGAATAATATACATGTAAGAAATATAAAGTAAATAGATTTTAATTTCTTCATAATAGATCTAAGTTTCATATATAAACCCCTTTGAAAACCATTTTAAGCTTTATTTTATAATCGACTAAATTATACCAAAAAATTATGTTTTTTATTATAATTTTAGATAATTTTTGAAAATAAAAAAAGATCAATACATTTTTTATATAGTGTTGAGAAATACATAATATATATTAATGTATATTTTCACGCATTATTGCGTTATGTCTCATAAAAGCGGAATGAGCCGGATAAAACGGACAAGCCGGCAGATGAATAAGGCATAATTGATATTTTGTGACAATTAATCTTGACAATTACAGTTATAGTTACCCTTATTTTTTAAAAAATTAAAATTATCTAGAACTAATGAATAAAAAAGAAGAACAAAAGAATTTCTGTTCATATTGTGATTATACTGGTATAGTTTATAATCACGGATCGGAAATATTGGGGAAAAATGTCCTTTCCCCTTGCCCGAAATGCGTAATACCATTATGTAAATGTAAGGGCGAAGAGCCATACTATATTTTTGAAAATGAAAATATTGTTCCGTGTCCATGTAGAAATGTAAGGATGAAGATAGATAAAATATTGGTCATATATTATTCATCCGGTATAGGGAAGTATTTTAGATGGAAAACTTGGAGTGATTTTAAACCTGAAAGTGATCTGGCTCATAAGGCATACAGCGCTGCCTATGATATTGTAAGTAATTTCCCTGATGTAAAAAAGGGGCTTTACCTTTGGGGTAATTCCGGTACAGGAAAGACGCTTCTTTCTGTAATTATCCTCACGGAATTAATTAAACATCATGCAATAAAGGGGAAATTTATTAAGATATCAAGAGATTTTTTCAAGATGTTAAAATCGACTTTTGTTGAGGGCTCTGAAAGATACGGTGAGTCAAGTCTTATAGAGAAAGAGCTTGCAGCAGTTGATATATTGGTTATTGACGATTTTGGCGTACAGAGAGATTCGCCCTGGGAGCAAGAGACATTATACAATCTCATTGATGCAAGATATGAAGGGGAAAAATTTACAATAATTACATCAAATAACAGCCCTGAACAGTCGTTTAAAGAACTCTCCGGCGGGAGAATATTGTCAAGGCTTAGGGAGATGTGCAAAATTATTGAACTAAGCGGAAGAGATTATAGAGAGAAAAAATAGTGGCAGTAGTTTATCTTGGGCTTGGGAGTAATATCGGCGACAGGAATGGTTATATAGAAGCGGCATTGCTGCGTATTGTTGAGGAGTGTAAGGCTTCGATTATTGCAAAGAGTTCAATAAAAGAGACTAAACCTGTTGACTATGAAGAGCAGCCTAATTTTTTGAATCAGGTTGTTAAGATTGAAACGGAATTAGCTCCCTTTGACCTTCTATCTGCGTTAAAAAAAATAGAAAGTGATGTCGGGAGAATTTACAGATTTTCAAAGGGACCAAGAGAGATAGATATTGATATACTTCTCTATGATGATGTAATAATAGACAGTGATATATTAATAATTCCTCATCGGGAAATTATTAAAAGGGACTTTGTTTTAGAACATCTTATTGAGCTTGATCCTCAATTGATTGAGCCTGTATCAAAGAAAAAATATTCGGAGGTATTAAATCATGCCTGTTTTAAAAAATATCAATGATTTTGCTGCATTTAAAAAAGAGAAGGTGCCTATTTCGATGATAACATGCTATGAGTATGGTTTTGCAAGATTGGTTGAGCAGAGCGATATTGATGTTATACTTGTCGGAGATTCGCTTGGAAATGTAGTAGCCGGATATGATACTACTATTCCTGTAACTGTAGATCAGATGATATACCACGCCGAGCTGGTAAGAAGAGGCGCGCCGTCAAAATTTTTGGTTTGCGATCTTCCGTTTATGAGCTATCATGTTTCTGTTGAAGACAGTCTGCGTAATGCCGGCGATATAATGAAAAAAACCGGTTCCAGCGCTGTAAAGTTAGAAGGCGGAGAGGATTTTGTTCCGGTTGTAAGAGCTCTTGTTAAGGCATCAATACCTGTGATGGGTCATCTCGGATTGACTCCGCAGTCGGTTCATAAACTTGGCGGTCATACGGTACAGGGTCGAGACGAGGATAAGCGTAAGGCTTTGCTTCGTGATGCGAAGGCGCTGGAGGAAGCAGGCGCATTTTCGGTAGTGTTAGAAATGGTTCCGGAGAGTCTTGCTAAAGAGATAACGGAATCTTTGTCTATACCAACTATTGGTATTGGCGGGGGACGTTATTGCGACGGTCAGGTCCTTGTAATAAATGACATGCTCGGCATGAATGAAAAATTTAATCCTAAATTTCTTAAAAAATATGCAGATATTTCAAGCATGGCAATAGCGGCTTTTAATGAATATAACAGCGAGGTCAAATCAGGCGCGTTCCCTGCAGAGAAGAATGCGTTTAAGAGTGAAAAAAAGGATGAATCGGGGAAAGTTTATTCAACATAAAACATAAATTTATGGAGTGATAATATGAGTACAAAGATTTCTGTAAATGGATTTGGACGAATCGGAAGAAATGTTGTTAAAGGGATTTTAATGAATCCGGACAAATACGGTTCTTTAGATATTGTCGGTATAAATGATTTAACGGACTCTAAAACTTTAGCGCATCTTTTCAAATACGATTCGGTTTCCGGTATTTTCCGTGGTGATGTTTCTTATGATGATAATTCAATAATAATTAATGGCAAAAAGATTAAAGTCCATTCCGAAAAAGATCCCTCAGCTCTTCCATGGAAAGATGAAGGCGTAAAGATAGTCATTGAATCAACGGGAAAATATACGTCAAAGGATAAGGCGTCGGCGCATATACAGGCAGGCGCGGAGCAGGTTATAATAACTGCGCCGGGCAAGAATGAAGATATAACGATTGTAATGGGCGTAAATGACGGCGTATTTGACAAGTCTAAGCATAAAATAATTTCCAATGCTTCATGTACAACAAATTGCTTAGCGCCGATTGTTAAAGTCATAAACGATAAGTTTGGCATTGAAAAAGGTCTTATGACTACAATCCATTCATACACTAATGACCAGAGAATACTCGATGCTCCCCATTCCGATCTCAGGCGCGCCAGATCTGCGGCGCTGTCGATGATACCTACAACTACAGGCGCTGCAAAATCCGTTGCTTTAGTTATTCCGGAATTAAAGGGGAGATTAGACGGTATTGCAGTTCGTGTTCCTACGCCGGTTGTATCTATCGTTGATTTTGTATGTGTTGTTAAAAAGGACGTTACCGCAGATGCAATCAACGGCGCAATGAAAGAAGCAGCCCAGGGATCAATGAAGGGTATTCTTCAATACTGTGAAGATGAGCTTGTATCGGTTGATTTTACAGGGAACGAATATTCCTCAATATTCGATTCATCGCTGACAAAAGTAAGCGGCGGCAATCTTGTTAAGGTCTTTAGCTGGTATGACAACGAATGGGCTTATTCAATGAGATGCGCTGACCTTGCCGTACATATATCAAAATAAATAAACAGGAGAATAAATTTATGAAAAGAAGGGAAATATTTGCAGGGAATTGGAAGATGTATAAGACATATCAAGATGCGGTAGATCTTGTTAAGGGACTTTCTGCGGGTGTAAAAAAAACCGACGGCAGGGAATATGCCATATTCATTCCTGCGCCATACCTGAGAGATATCTCTTCTTTATGCGCAGATACTCTTTTTGTAACAGGAGCGCAGAATATGTACTTTGAAAATCAAGGGGCTTTTACAGGTGAAATATCCCCTCTAATGGTAAGGGACTGCGGCGCAGCATTTATTCTTATAGGTCATTCCGAGAGAAGACATATATTCCATGAAACAGACGAGGATGTAAATAAAAAGGTAAGGGCCGCATTGACTCACCGATTGCAGCCTATGATTTGTGTGGGAGAATTGCTTAACGAGAGAGAAAATAATGAAACATTGCAGGTATTGGAAAGGCAGGTAAAGGGAGCTCTTCTTAACATAGAAAAGAGCGATATGGCAAAAATTTCCATAGCATACGAGCCTGTTTGGGCTATAGGAACAGGCAAGGTGGCAACGCCTGAGATTGCAGAGGAGGCGCACATATCCATTCGCAATATCATAAAGGGATTATACGGCAGTGATATTTCGGAATCGATACCTGTTTTATACGGAGGATCTGTTAAGCCTGATAATATCGCCGGATTATATAAAATGAATAACATTGACGGAGTTCTTGTAGGCGGAGCAAGTCTTGAAACAAAGGATTTTCTCCCGATTGTTAATGTAAAGAATTAACCGATAGTATTGTATATTTTATTTTAAAACTATATGTATTTTGTATAAAATGCCTAAAACTCAAATAATCATCTAATACATATTTTAATTTTTCTTGATTTTTTAATGTTATTTTTTTGGAATAGGCTACTTAAAATTTTATTTGTTAAATATAAAATCTATGGTTTAATTATATCTTCTGTGATTAAAAAGTTGCTGTTCAAAAGTATAAATAATTTTACACAAAATTATTTTAATGTTAAATTTATTAATCAATTATTAAGGAGTTTACTCAATGAGTAAAAAACAATTTCAAACTGAGGTCAACAGACTTTTACATCTGATTATTCATTCACTTTATTCTCATAAGGAGATATTCCTGCGGGAGCTTATTTCCAATTCATCGGATGCCCTTGATAAACTGAAATTTTTAACATTCACAGACGAAAATTATAAGGGGATTAATTTTGATCCGAGAATTGATATCCTCTTTGATAATAAAGAGAAGACCTTGACCGTATCAGACAGCGGTATTGGCATGAATGAACAGGAACTTGATGAAAATCTCGGAACAATAGCCCGCTCAGGTACAAGAAATTTTATAAACAACATGACAGGCGATGCTAAAAAGGATTCAAATCTGATTGGACAGTTTGGCGTAGGTTTCTATTCGGGCTTTATGGTTGCAGATAAAATAGAGGTTATCTCAAGAAAAGCCGGAGATGATACGGCATATAAATGGATAAGTGACGGTCAAGAAGAATACAGTATTGAAAATACCGAGAGAGAATCTCATGGAACAACGGTAAAACTTTTTCTCAATTCCGAAGGCGAAGAATTTGCAAACAGATGGTCAATACAGAATATAATAAGAAAATATTCAAATCACGTTCCGTTTCCCATATATCTCCATTTTGAAGATACGCGATTTGAAGGTGAAGGCGACGATAGAAAAGAGATAAAAGAAAATAAAATTGACCAGGTGAACTCTGCTGCAGCTATTTGGAGGCGTCAAAAGAGCGAGCTCAAAGAAGAGGATTATTTTGAATTTTACAGACAGATATCCTATGATATGGAAGATCCTCTGCTGTACATGCATACGCAAGCTGAAGGGACCTTGGATTATTCAACGCTCTTTTATATCCCGTCAAAAGCGCCCTTCGATCTTTTCAGGGCTGATTATAAGGGCGGCGTAAAACTCTATGTTAAGCGTGTGTTTATCACAGATGATGAAAAAGAGCTTATGCCGACCTATTTAAGATTTGTAAGGGGTATTATTGATTCCGAGGATTTGCCGTTGAATGTCAGCAGGGAAATTTTACAGAAAAATAAAGTTATGGCTAAGATACGCTCTTCATCTGTAAAGAAGATACTGAGCGAACTTGAAAGCTGCAAGAATACAAACAGAGAAAAATATAATATTTTTTGGAAGGAGTTTGGCATCCCCATAAAAGAGGGGCTTTATCAGGATTTTGAAAACAGGGATAAACTCGTTGACCTTGTTATGTATAAGTCAACAAAGGTTGACGACTACACTACGCTCTCCGATTATGTTGAAAGAATGGGACCTGACCAAAATTCGATCTTCTATATAACAGGCGGCAAAGAGGGCGTACTAAAAAATTCACCCCTGCTTGAGATGTACAGGAAAAAGGATATAGAAGTCCTTCTGCTTGCAGATGACATTGATGAGATAGTAATAACTACAGTGCCTAAGTATAAGGATTTTGAACTTAGATCGGTCAATAGAAGCGATGCGGCTAATGACCTTAAGAGCGATGATGATAAAGAGAGAGAGAAACGAATAGAAC
The DNA here is from genome assembly GCA_009787025.1 of Spirochaetota bacterium. Taxonomy (GTDB): domain Bacteria; phylum Spirochaetota; class UBA4802; order UBA4802; family UBA5550; genus WRGT01. The sequence continues at coordinate 446 of WRGT01000037.1, read as the reverse complement.
CCCTTGTAAATAAGATTAAGGAAAAACTCGGAGACAATGTAAAGAATGTAATTGCAAGTACAAGACTCAGCGATTCCCCTTCATGTATTGTAGCTGACGAGAATGACCCTACGGTGCAGATGCAGAATCTTTTAAAGGCAATGGGGCAGAGCTCTTTTGGCGAATTTAAGCCTGTGCTTGAAATAAATCCTGATCATGAGCTTATAAAAAAGTTAGAGAATTCTAATGACGAAACTTTTATTGAAGATATAAGTTTTATCCTCCTTGATCAGGCAATGCTTGTTGAAGGAATGGAACTGAAAGATCCTCATGGATTTGTTATTAGAATGAATAAAATTTTAAACAGGGCGTTCTAGCTAGAGACAATGCATGTGAAGTGACCCCCAAAAGTTGGACAAAAAATCTAATATTTGGGGGTATTTTTATGGGTAGAAAAACAAAGAATA
>WRGT01000036.1 GCA_009787025.1 Spirochaetota bacterium | reverse complement strand
TTCAATACAGAATTCAGTCTCAATTAGTTGCTTAAAAAAAATATGTCCAACTTTTGGGGGTCACTTCACATGCCTTGTCTCTACAAATTCGTACATATCCACAGAACAAAATCTATAAATAATTTTTATCTGCTTAACACTTCATAATAATCACAGCCGATATTAAATGCCTCTCTAAGGAAAAGATCATTCTTAAGATCGATTCCTTTATTCGTCCTGTCGTTTTTAAGTTTCTCTTCCATGTCTTTTTCCTGCATTTTTGTCTTTTCGGATTCTTCTTTCAGGCTGATGGTTTTGTTGTCTAATTTTTTTCTGTAAATATCTATCTTCTTTTTAAGTTCGGCATACTCACCTTTTGATGTCCTTGAATTTGACAGCTTAGTTAAATTTGTCACTACAGAATCATTGACGTTATCATATCGTTTAAACTTTGCGCTCTCTATTTTTTTCCACTTCAACGGATATTTCGTTTCGTTTTCATTCATCTTCCATATTGCAGTTATATCCGGTACGTCTATATCAGGGGATATCCCTGTAAGCTGATTTGAAGTACCGCTTGGCTGGTAGAAAATATTTGTAGTGATCTTTAAAGCTCCAAGATTACGCGGAAGCTCATTGTAAGACTGTACTGTGCCTTTACCGTAAGTATTTCCTGATCCGACAATAAGACCTCTCTTATAATCTTTGATTGCTCCGGCAAGAATCTCTGATGCGCTTGCGCTGAAAGTATCTGTTAGGATGATAAGCGGTTCTTTAGAGTATATATTAGGATCATTATCATAAAAAATTCTTGGCGGCGTATTTCTCCCTACTATTTGCAAAACCGGACCCTGTTCAATAAAAAGTCCTGCGATGGTAATAGCTTCATTTAATAATCCGCCGGGATTTCCACGCAGATCAAGAATAACAACATTAACCTTTTCTTTATTTAAATCATTGAGTAAATTTTTAACATCACCGGATGAACTCTTTCCCGATTCGCGGTCTTCATAAAATGACGGTAGTTTAATATAACCGATTTTATAATTCTTCCCATTACTGTTAAAAATCTCAATTTGTGATTTAGCTTCACTATCCTTAAGTTCAATCTGCTCTCTTATTATTGGAACAATAAATCTTGAAGGCTGGTTCTTTGTTTCAACATCCCTTATAACAGTCAGTCTAACCTCTGTCCCTTTTTCACCTCTAATAAGTTTGACCACATCGGAGAGTTCCATATCAATGACATCAACGGGTTCTTCCTTGCTTTGCCCTACTGCAACTATTTTATCGTTAGGTTTGAGTTGAAGCGCTTCGGGGAGTTTATCTGCGGCGCCTCCGGCAATTATTGATTCAACTTTCACAAAGCCGTCTTCGGATCGGAGCCTTACTCCAATACCTTCAAGCTTTAATTCCATTGATATCTTAAAGGATTGGTGTTCTTCAGAGGAGAGATAGTTAGAATGAGGATCAAGCGCCATAGTAATAGAATTCATAAATATATCTAAAAGTTTATCATTATTCATTTCATCAATTCTCTTCTTCATCAATTCGTATTTTTTCTCTAACTTTTTCTTCCCATCGTCTATATTTTTTCCTGTAGAAACATAATTAAGCAGTTGGAGCTTAATGTTTTTTCTCCATCTTTCTTTCATGTCGGATTCATTTTCTGCGAATGTAATTTTTTCTCTGTCAACTGCGATGAATTCATCTTTAGTAAAATCATAATTCTCTTTTATTAATTTTTTAAAGAGCTCCATTGCTTCATTATTTCTTTCTTTGTAAATCTTAAAAATATCAAATACAACTTTGTAATCACCTGCTGCAATATAATCGCCAAAAAGCAGTTCGGATTTTGAAAACTCTGCAATATCCGATTTATAAAAATAGTATTTTCCGTAATCAAGGCTTTCAATATAATTATTAAAAATTCTTTTAGAGATAGTTTCATCTATTGTATTATATTGAACATGGTACGCAAGAACTTGATTAAGAAGAAACTGCATATCAGACTGTTTTAAACCTTCGGATTTTTTAAAACATGAAAGTATTATTATCAGGGTAAGTAGTGGGATTATTGTCTTTTTAAACATAAGTACTCCTGGAATGATCGCAAAATTAAAAGAGAAGCTCTTTATTTTATTTCTCTATCAAAAGTAAATAGTTAGTAGTTTTTTTCAAGGCATTTTTTAATTATGACATAATTAAGTTACATATTTTACATTAAAAAGCGGTTCGCTAATTTTGTAAGAATTTTTATTGACACTGCTGCTTCTATATCTAAGTTTAAAAGACTGGAGGATTGTGTACTTTATTAGAAAGGGATTTACAGAATTTTCACAGTTACTGCCGGACCTAATAAGACCAAAAGGAGGAAAAATGGGGTGAGATTTTTCCATCACTATAAAGTTTTTCTGCTCATAATATTTTTTCTTTCATGCAGCTCTCGCGGCGATCTGTTAATTGACAATAAGGTAACAGCGCCTGCAGAGTTTAGATATAGATTGATAGAAGAAGGCAATAAAAAAAATGAAAGATCAAAAAACAATGGGAAGAGTTATATAGCCCTAACTTCAAGGAGATGCTTTGTGTATTCTAAAAGTTTTGATCCGGAATCAGTTATTATGCGCGCCGGAATTGAAGAGGCTTTAAAAGGAAATTTTTTAGAAGCGGAAACCCTCTTTAATGAGATTAATGAAAATATAAATGACGGTTCAATTGAAAATAATCAGGCTATAATTTTTGAACTGACAAAGAGAGAGAAGGAAGCTCTGGCTATGTACATTACAGCGCTTATGAAATCCCCTGAAAACATAGATATTAAGAATAACTTGTTAGCGCACATTAAGGACAAAAAATTTCTATTTTTTTCTTCCTTATTCCGAGAAACTCTGTGGTAATATACTCATTAGACAGCCTCAATAATCAAATACCCCGAATAGAACAGAACGAGGAAAACTTTTCCGCTTCATCTTTCAGTTTATGCAGATAGTCAATTGAGTATGGAGTAAGAATTTCAATTTCACTGTTAAGCAATGTATTTGTATTAACAAATTGTTGAAGATAATATTTTTTTACAGGTCCGACAGATTCGCCTATTTTTTTAATATCATCTACCGTAACAAAACCCGGCACGCAGGTAGTCCTTATCTCATGATCAATTTTTGAGCTTTTTATTATATCTATGGTTGACAGAATCAAATCGAAAGATAAATTTTTGCCGGTTAATGAAGGATATTTTTCAGGTGAAGTCTTTATATCAACCGCTGCATAATCAATCAGTTCTTTTTCTATACATGTAGAGATTATATGCGGCAGAAAACCATTTGTATCAATCTTAATCAGAAGTTTAAGAGATTTAACCTTTTCAAGAAAAGGAATCAATCCCTTTTCTATAGTAGGTTCGCCGCCTGAGATTGTTACGCCGTCAATCAAACTCTTTCTCTTTTTAAGAAAGTCTAATACCTCATTCTCTTCAATCTTTTCAAGAACAGAGCTGTTAAGCGCTAAGTCGGGATTATGGCAATAGCTGCATCTAAGGTTACATCCTCCGAGGAAAATTGTTGAAGTAATTTTCTCCGGATAATCTACTAATGAAGTTTTATACAGCCCTCTTATATTCATCTAACAAAAATACTTTATCGGTACAATTAGAATCAAGTATATATTCTCTTCTTGCGGCAAATTCTTCCTGTTTACCCTTATTCCATTGATTTACAGGTCTAAAATAACCTGCAACCCTTGAGTAAACCTCTGTTTGAATTTTGATTCCATTCTTAGTCATGTTATGTCTCCTATAAATTTTTAATACTATTTATAATTATATTCTATTTATCTTATCGGCTTCTATGCCGTATTTCAACAGCTCTTCCTCCGAATGTTCAAAAGGGCAATAATGATGTTCTCCGGAAATATATCCGTGTACGGGACATATACTAAAAGTAGGAGTTAATGTAAAATAGGGGAGAGCATAATTCTCCGCTATCTTTTTAACAAGAGATTTTACAACCTCTATATTGTCAATCTTTTCTCCAAGAAAAAGATGAACAACAGTTCCGCCTGTGAATTTAGTCTGAAGTACATCCTGGTGGTCCAAAACCTCAAAGAGGTCATCCGTATATGAAACAGGGAGATGGACGGAATTTGTATAATAGGGTTCATTTTTTCCTGCTGTTTTAATCTCGGAATACTTATTTTTATCATTTTTAGCAAACCTGTATGTAACGCCTTCTGCAGGGGTAGCTTCAAGATTATAAAAATTATCAGTCTCCTGTTGATATTTCATGATTTTTTCTCTCATAAAATCGAGTATCTTTGTTGCAAAGGTTTTACCTTCAATGGTAGATATATCCGCATTGAGGAAGTTTATACATGTTTCATTCATGCCTACAAGTCCAATTGTTGAAAAGTGATTTCCCCAATATTTTTTATCTCTCTCATATACTCCTGATAGATAAAATTTTGTATAAGGGTAAAGATCGCTTGATGTAAAATTTTCAAGAGCTTTTCTCTTTATCTCAAGGGAATTTTTAGCTAAAATCATAAGATTTTCAAGGCGCATGAAAAAGTCATCTTCATCTTTTGCCAAAAAGCCTATCCTCGGCAGGTTAATAGTAACAACTCCAATACTCCCGGTAAGAGGATTTGCGCCAAACAGACCGCCTCCCCTTTTACGCAGTTCCCTGTTATCTAAGCGGAGTCTGCAGCACATAGACCTTGCATCCTCAGGATCCATATCCGAGTTGACAAAATTTGCAAAGTAGGGGATACCGTATTTTGCCGTCATCTCCCATATATTGTTGAGATTTGGATTATTCCAATTAAAGTCCTTTGAAATATTATATGTAGGTATTGGGAATGTGAATATCCTGCTTTTAGCATCTCCCTCTAATAAACATTCTGCAAAAGCGGAATTAAACGTATCCATCTCTTTAGTAAATTCTCCGTATGTCTTATCCATAAGTTCGCCGCCTATAACAACATACTCAGAGGCAACTGTTGACGGAGGGATAAGATCAAGCGTGACATTTGTAAAAGGCGTTTGAAATCCTACACGCGTAGGTATATTCATATTAAAGATAAATTCCTGAAGGCATTGTTTAACATCGTCATAATTTAACTTATCATAATAGATAAAAGGGGCAAGATATGTATCAAAATTAGCAAACGCCTGCGCGCCGGCAGATTCGCCTTGCAGCGTATAGAAAAAATTAACAACCTGACCAAGAGCGCTCCTAAAATGCTTTGCAGGTTTACTCTCCACCTTGCCGGGCACGCCTGTAAATCCTCTTAAAAGAAGGTCTTTCAAATCCCAGCCAACGCAATAGGCTGATAAAAGACCAAGGTCATGAAGATGGAAGTCTCCGTTTATATGGCATTCTCTTATCTCAGGGGGGTAAATCCTTTCTAACCAATATTTTGCAGTAATTGTGGTCGATATATGATTATTAAGTCCTTGAAGGGAATAGCTCATGTTGCTGTTTTCATTTACCCTCCAATCGGATTTATCAAGATAGGTGTCAATAAGTTCAAGACCTTCATTGAGCAGATACTTTCCTTCTCTTATCCTTCTGTGCTGTTCTCTGTAGAGGATGTATGCTTTAGCAACTTTAGCATGTCCTCTTTCAATGAGCATCTTTTCAACAAGATCCTGTACGTTTTCAACTGTGGGGATACGTCCGTCTTTATATATGATTTTTAAAATATCATAAACAGAATCTGCTACTTTAGCAGCAGTATCTCTGCTTGTACCGCCGACAGCCTTTGCAGATTTAAAGATTGCATCCGTAATTTTATTAATATTGAATTGAACTACTCTTCCATCCCTTTTACGGATATATCCAAGATCAGTTTCATTTTTATTCAAGATTTCAGCCTCATAGGATTTTTTAAATAATTTATACACAAATAATACTCTATGCAGAAGATTAGAGTATTTATGTGCATATATTGTATGTAGATAATATATGTTGAATTATGTCAGAATTATTTTTAATCTGATAATTCAGTCAATAAAAAATATTATGTCACATAAAAAATATTATAAATATGTAGTTTAAATGTCGATAATTAATTGAAAAAAATTAATTTTTTATCAAAATGTAAAATATTGGAGCATTTTATGAAAAAAAACTCATTAAGAGGCATTGTTATCTTTATAAGTATGATTTTATTTATAGGCAATACTACATCTATGTATAGCTCGGATATTATTGAAAAGATTAAGATTACAGTAGACGAAATTCCAGACGGATATATGTTTGGACAAGTACCTGAATTTGCCAAAGGGATTCTCAAGAATAATCCGTGGAACTTTGATAAAGATGCAATTAAGAAATTTACAGACAGAATATATCCCGGAGCAGATTATCGAAATATATCCGAAATACATATGACAATTATAGCAAGCAAGAATAAGCCCTTAGGCAACGATATTGGATGCTATATCATGATTTATAAAAACGGGAAAGCGGCAAAAGATGAGTTAAAAAAGCTGAATGAATTTATAAAGTATAACAGTGACAGAGGTATTATAATTGAAAAAAATAATATTGCTGTTTATCTGTATATAAATGATGTAAAAAATTATGACCATATAAAAAGATTATCTGAAATAATAAAGAAAAAGTTAGAGACAATATAATTGCAGTAATTAGTTATGTTTTTTATACGTCATTGCGAGCGCTTCAGCCATGTTTAGTATAGATTATGTAACCTGCGCGTGGCAATCCAGAGTCTAAATTTTTAGCTATGTACCGCATGGTGTAGATTTATCCCACTGGATTGCCACGCCGAGTTTACATTATAGTACGATGAAACTTAAATTCGGCTCGCAATGACGTAAGAATATAACTGATCGCGCTAAGCCCGACATAGTCGCGCTGAGCCTGACATATTATTTAACATAATACGGCAATGACGAAAAAAATGTAACTAAATATTCGGCTATGATAAAAATAAAATTATATTCATTGGTATTCTTCTTAGCTCTCATGGCGTTGTCATGCAGCTATGAAAAGGCGACTCTGAAATCATCCGACAATAGACATGATGTTCTTATTATATGGGCTCTCTCCGATATTCAACCAAGAAATGACGGTGAGCGTGAAGCCTTTGAGACTTCCGTATCCGACGTAAAAAATAATATACCCAAACCCGACATGGCAATAGTTGCCGGCGATATATTTCACAGCGAAGCATTAGCCGAAACAACTTTAAACTGGTTCATTAAATCAAGAGAAGGAGCAGATATTGAATACTGGTTTGAAATTGCCGGCAATCACGATATGAAAAATTTCGAGGCATATAAAAAGTACATTAAAAAACCGCTTTACTACTCAGTCGAAGTCGGGAATCTGCTCATATTGTTTATGTCGGATGAAGATAGATTCCCTCCGACTTTCATCTCTGATGATACTTTTAATTGGTGGAAAAAGAAGGTAATAGAAAATCAGGATAAGATTATTATTACAGTAACTCATGCATACTTAAAAAACAGCGGACTCTTTTTGGCAAACAAGGTTGAGAGCAGGGCGATACTAAACTCCGAAAGATTTGAAGAGGTTTTAAAAACATATAGAGTTGATCTATGGTTAGCAGCCCACACTCATGTTCCGTCATTTTTGGGATTTAATGAAAATGTTGTAAAAGAGTTTAATAACACTGCTTTTATAAACATATCAAGAATAAGGAGAGACATGTATTGCAATCCAGAATCAAGGGTAATAATTTTAAAAAATAATTCGCCTGAGATGATTATAAAGACAAGAGATCATAATAATGAAGAATATATTAAAAGAAGGGAAGTTATTATCAATTTAAAAAAAGATTTTATTTTCAAGAATAATAAGCCTGTTTTATTATTAGAGTTATCAAAATAATTTATTGACATGATGGGGCTGTCTAATAACTACTGACAACAAAAAATAAAAGAGAATGATTTTTGGTTCACCGGCAGATTGAAAAGAATGAAATTTTTTACTACAATCATATCACTCATAGTAGTGTTATCTTCAGTTTATGTCTATGGCTCGGATGAAAACAGTATAACACCGGAAAAGATTTCAGCTAACTTTGAAAGTGTTTTAAAACTAAAGGGCTGGGATACTTATACATCTGTAAATTCCGTAAATGCCCGGATTTTCGATCCGACATATCAAGCATTAAATATAACTGTTGAGTATAAAGAGAAAGACGTTAATACATTTTCAATAACTATTAATACTAAAAAGAACAGCGCTGAATTGCATAAAGTCTTTCTGTTTAATAAAAAAGATTATAACAGCGTTGAACAGGTTAATAGTATTTTAACACCATACATTATAAGTATCATTGACACAGAGGTTGAAGATAAAAACAAATCGCCATATTACGCTTCGTTAAAATTAGGTTATTACCGCACAAATGATAACAGGGAAATACTTCCAAGTTCAAGTGAGGGAATGCTCTTCATTGCATGGAAATTAGCCTATGACCCTGCAAGAGATGAAAAAGAATCATCAATACCTTTACTGATCGGAGATTACATGGATTCTTCATTCTCTCTTTCTATAGACCGCAAATCCAAAGGCTCCGGCAGATTAGATGAATTTAGTTTTGACATTGACCTGATTCTTTATGGCAAGAGCAAAAAAGTGATTTCCGATCAGAAAAGTTCAAGAAATCTCTACGGTATATTTACCGGTATTGCCTATTACAGACCATATTTAAAAACTACTGCAGTGCAGTGGAGCGATGACATATATACCGACCATATACATATTCAATACTGCTACTGGGAACCTGTTTCATTTATTCAAAATCTTACCTTTATAAATAACGAAAAGAGTATATCCTTTAAATATAAAGTCGGAATAGCTCCCGGGCAAAATTCATCACTAACAGCTACAGGCATCACTCCGGCTATGGAACCTGATCTCAACCCGATTTTTGTAAGCCGTTGGTATTTTAATCATAACAAGGGAGATAGAAAACACAACTACTACTACAGTATTACGTTCCCCGTAAAGCTGGAATTTGAATCCGATAAATACCTTAACAGTAAATTTGAATTCAAATACCACTTCTATTACTTTCAGGCAATTATGGATAAACATGCGCAGGATTTTTTAAACCGTATAGTATTAAACTACGGCTATTACATAACTAATGATATACTTGCAGGAATCGGATATGAATTTTGGCATGTTAAAAGTATCGAAAATGAACATAAAAAAAGTCATTCATGGAACAGATTTGCCATACAGGCGGAAATGAAAATATGATTAAAACCGGATTAAACCATATAGTAATTCTTTTGATATATGCAATTGTCTTATGGAACTTTGACGCATATCCGGCAGATAATGCAGATGATAATGCGGATAAGTATAAAACAATTAATCTTACCAATTTTTCAGAGGAGGATTATTTAGAATATCTTTCTCCATTTCTTCCTTCGCACGGATATATTTTTAACAGAAATTATTTACATGGTAATAGTATATTAAATCCGGTTATAGGAACTATAAATTTCTATGAAGGCAAACATAAAATTGATAATAAAGACTTTTACAGATTTAGCTCAAATGCCTTTGATAAAAATAAAAATCCGTTTATGCTGGAATGGAATATCTCTAAGGGGTTCTTTTTTGACAACAGAAAAACAGAGGCGTTTAAATTCACTGCAGAGATGATATTCGATTCCGAAGATAATGATATAAATACTGTTTTTGCAAAAAGACTAATTGAATCAAATAACATTATAAATTTAACTCCCCTCTACTCAATAAACAATGATGAGATAGAAAAAATCAACGGCTATGAATTTAATTATACTATTAAACGTTCGTCAACATATCTTGCAATGCGAGCATCAATAGAGATACTTGCCAGCGCTTCTGTCGGCGTTATAAACTATTTTATGACTAAAGATGTAAATGCAGTCGATTGGCAATATAAATATACATGGCACGATGCAAAAAATAAATTTACTGACGGATGGTATTGGGATCCAAACAACTTTAATACAAATACAATATACCACCTCTATGCAGGTGCAACATATTATATGATTGGAAGAAGCAACTACTATTCTGTTTTTGAATCCTTTTTATGGAGTGTCGGAGGCAGTCTTATGTGGGAATATTTTGGCGAATGGAGAGAACAGGTTTCGCTTAATGATATGATATTCACGCCTACACTTGGCGCGCTGACCGGTGAATTTATAATACAGACGGCAAATTTTATTGAAAGAAACATGAAGCCCGGTTTTTTAAGAGAGACCATTATGTTTATTCTATATCCGTTCGGTACTATAAACAGAATGCTCGATTCGTCCAACTCAGGCGATATGCGGGTCCGCCTTATTTTTGTTAGCCCCATACAGACTGCCATTGAAAGTAAGATTGAAAGAGATGTTTTTAATATCAGGTAATTAGTTATACTGCCGAAGCGAATCATATCGATTTTTCTAAAGTTTTGCAAGATTCATTGCTCGTAAAGATTTTCGGTGGTTTAACTTTTTTATAAAAAAAGTAAAGAAAATTACCTGTTCTGCCGATAGATAATATATGAATATCTCTACAGGCATATCGGAAATAAATTTAAGAAGAACAGACTCTACTTCGTCTGTTTATGATAAGAGCTATATTTGGCCAAAATACCATGACGGCAAAATAGACAGAATCAATGACATTAATCCTCAAGACAGAGAACCCATTTATTATAAGCCGACACTTGTTGAAAGGGAAAAATTATTAAGTTTGATGTTTAATCCTGAACATGAATATAACTCTTCAGGAAAAACTACCAGCCGAAATCTACAGATACAACCCGGTTCATTCTTTGAAGCTCTTGCTTAAAAATGTTTCTTCAGATAAATAATATAAAATTAACTCCTGCTCAACAAGAGAGAGAAATAATTGATATAATTAATCTTGAGTATGATCTCTCCGTAACTTCATTTAAAATTATCAAAAAATCGCTTGATGCACGTAATAAAAATAATATTCATTATAGCTATAAGGTTATTATAGACGTTGATAACATTGAAGCATCACGGCTCCTTGATTATGATAACATTGAAAAATATGATCCGTATATTATACCTGAAACGGTTAAAACAATATTTAATGAAAAGATAATTATAGCAGGATCCGGACCGGCAGGATTATTTGCAGCTCTCAGACTCATTGAATCCGGCGCGCATGTAATCATTATTGAACGGGGAAAAAGAGTTGAAGAGAGGATGAAGGATATTGAACTCCTTGAAACTAAAGGAATCCTCAACTGCGACAGCAACTCTCTGTTCGGCGAAGGCGGAGCAGGGACATATTCCGACGGAAAGTTGACTACAAGGATAAATAAACCTGAGATGTTCTGGTTCTATAAAAAACTTATAGAAAACGGCGCCTCTGAATCTATAGCTTACGAATCAAAACCGCATATAGGCACAGATCAAATTCAAAGAATAATAAAAAATATACGAAAGAAAATAATAGATTCAGGTTCTGAAATTAGATTCAACGAAAGAGTAACAGATCTGTATATAACAAATGGTAAAATAAACGGCGTTGCAACATCAACAGGGAATGAGTTTTTTTCAAACAACGTAATACTCGCTGCAGGTCATTCTGCAAGAGATATGTATTCGCTCCTGCAGCAAAAGAATGTTGCCATTGAAAAAAAAGAATTTGCCATTGGCGTAAGATTAGAACACCCCGTTGATGAAATAAACAGAATCCAATATGGAAACAGTAAGTATATAAAAACGCTCCCTGCTGCAGAATATAATTTAACATATAATAACAGTTCAACTAAACGCGGCGTGTACTCATTCTGCATGTGCCCCGGAGGCTCAATCATAAATTCATCCTCAGAAGAGGTTATGCTCTGTGTAAATGGAATGAGTATGTCCAAAAGAGATAACAGATTTTCTAATGCTGCAATTGTTGTAACTGTAAAAAAAGAAGATATGGGTTATGATTCATTATCAGGTATTGAACTTCAAAGAGAGTTAGAGATGAGAGCATTTAAATCCGGAGGCGGAGACTTCAAAGCGCCGGCTCAAAGGATAAGCTCATTCATTAACAATAAATTGGATAATAATCTGCCTGAATCATCGTACAAAAAAGGAACAGTTCCTGCGCAGTTAGAAGATTTTCTCCCTTCATGGATTACAAATGAGTTAAGAGACGGATTAAGCTCTTTTAATAATAAAATGTACGGCTTCATATCTCCAAACGGAGTGTTAATCGGCGCAGAGACAAGGACATCATCGCCTGTAAGGATAACAAGAGATACAAGTTTACAATCCATATCAGTTAAGGGACTCTATCCTGCTGGGGAGGGTTCGGGTTATTCCGGAGGGATTGTAAGCTCGGCAGTTGACGGTATCAGGGCTGCGGATATGATTATAGAGAAATCCCGACTGTGATTTTGCTGATTTTTGTAAATAAGATATTGACGAAATAATTTTTTTATTTATTATTGATAATATTAAATTCTAAGGAGAAAAGAATGCCAGTATTGAATGTAAATAATGTAAAAGAAAAATTAGACATTATTTTGGAAGAAGTTCAAAATACATATGAACCTTTGATTATTGCCGGTGAAAAACATTCGGCTGTTTTAATTTCAGAGGAACTCTGGCGTTCTATTGAGGAGACTTTATATTTATCATCAATTCAAGGTATGAAAGAATCAATTATTGACGGTATGAAAGAAAAAATAGAAGATTGCGCATCCACAATCGAATGGGAAAATGTATAATATTGTTTATTCGTCCCAAGCTCAGAAAGACGCAAAAAAAGCCAATAATTCAGGCTTAAGGAATAATATTCAAAAGATTATTGAAATCCTGCAAAATAATCCTTATCAAAATCCACCGCCTTTTGAAAAATTATTAGGCGATTTATCCGGCGTCTATTCACGAAGAATAAATATCAGACATAGATTAGTGTATCAAGTATATGAAAAAGAAAAAATAGTTAAAATTATTCGAATGTGGACTCATTATGAATAATTATTGATCGGCAATTCCGAGCCATATTGCATCATTGCATCAAAAAAACATTATACATGTGTGCAATAAAGGTCTGCGCCTCTGTGACGCGATAAAATAAAATTTTCATCTCATTGGATATACTTCATTTATTGTCAGTTCAATGTCGTCTGCAATCATATCATTAAAGAGATTACTGCCGTCTGTGTTATATGCATAGCTATATAAAGATTCTGCTTCAATATATAATCCATTGTTGAATATAGTTGCATGTAATACGGCAATAGAGATTATCAATGAAATTGCAGCAGTTACTAATGAAGCAAATATCCACATCTGGGTAGATTTTTCATTTTCTCTGTTTACTGCATCAATAACTTTTTTTGAAATAAGCAAATCCCATGAATCGCTTTCTATTCTTGATTGTATCTCTTTTTCCATAATTTCATTGTCTTTCATGGCTTTCCCTCCTAATATTTTCCAGAATTATCTTTTTACCTCTTGCTGATCTTGACTTGACTGTCCCTGACGCTATGCCAAGCTTTTGAGAAATATCATATATATTAAACCCTTGCGATGACAGAAAAAGAACGTCTCTATATTTTTCCGGAAGAAGCGATATATGTTCCTGCATATATTCCATATCCTCCGAATCCGATGAATAATTTTCACCGTCCGTTTCATCAAAGAGCGTTGAAACTTTTTTTGACTTCTCCTCTTCTCTTAAAAACTTTTTGTTCATTCTAATAGATTCATTTCTTGCAATTGCATAAAGCCAGGTTTCAACGGAGGAGTCCCCTTTAAAGCTATTTTTTTCAAGCGCCCTATATGCCCGTATATATGTTTCCTGCGCTGCATCGTCAATTGCATGGTAAAATCTCGGAGCCATATTCTTTCCAATAGCAGAAAGAACCGTCTTTTTTGTATTCTTAACAATCTCTGCAAATTCTCTTTCATTCATTTCTCTTTTCCATGCTGTTTTTGCATCTTGTCAAAAAATAACTTTCTTTCATTTTTAAGAATCTTCATCTGTTCAGGTGTTAAGATCTTTGATATTTCACTGCCCTGTTTTATTCTAAGGAGATTTATCTCTACGCGGATATCTTCTATCTTCTTTAACTGCTGCTTAATCGCATCATAGTCGATATTACCTTCACTCTTTATCATCTCTCTCAACTTTTCTCTTTCAGGTTTAATGAGATTAATGTAAGAGGAAAATTCCGAATCAAACTTTTTGTTAAGCTCTGTAATTTTTCCAACCTGAACCTGATCCATTGCAAGCTTCTCTTTCATAAATTCGGGTTCGCTAAACATTCTCCCAAATTTGTTACCCTTTTTAAAATAGGAGTATTTGTCGTGAGCCGTATCAGGTTTGTCTTGCATAACTCCAAATGGTGAAAGTATTAGATTTCTGGTGAACTCCCTTTCTCTATTTAATATAAATATCCCGCCAATAATCTGAATTATGATTATTGCAGAGAGAATAATTATTACAGTTTTACTTTTCATATCATCACCCTCGATAATATATGGGGCTGTCTGATAAGTAACAAGAGTCAACGATAAGTACATTCCTGCGTCATCCCTGCGTCATTGCGAGCGCATCAACCATGCTTGAGTATAGATTGTGTAACCTGCGCGTAGCAATCCGGAGTCTTAATTTATCCTGCTGGATTGCCACGCCGAGTTTACATTGTTTTACAATGAAACTTAAAACACGGCTCGCAACGACGTGATATGTAACTGATTGCCTATATGTTATTTATCAGACAGCCCACATAAACTTTATCTCTTCTTTTTGTTATCTTGCTTTCTGTTATCTTTCCTGCCGTCGCCTTTTTGGCGATTCTTTTTCATATCTTCCCATTTAGCTTTTTGTTCGGGAGTTAAGACATCCTGAATTTCACTCATCTGTTTTGCATGTAAGTCTTTAATCTTGTTCTCATCATTTCTGTTTTTATAAAATTCATCCATATACTTTTGGTTTATTTTGAATATCTTATCACTCTGGTCATTACTTAAACCAAGGCTTTTTTGCATATCCATGCAAAATCCATATCCGCCTTTTGAATCATGAGCTTTGTTATTTTTACCATTCTTTTTGTCGCCTTTCATCTTATGGTCTTTTGCAAAACCGTCCATTTTAGCTTTCTGTTCAGGCGTTAAAACATTGTCCGTTTCTTCGCGGCATTTTTCTTTTAATTCTTTCATTTTATCAGGGTTATTTCTATTCTGATAAAATTTTTCCATATAATCTTTGTGTATCTTGTACATCTTATCAACTTGATCGTTTGTCAAACCAAGTTTTTCCTGCATCTTATTATAATACATAAACGGTTTGCCCGTCTCATAATCGCCTTTTCCGTTACCTTTCCCTCCCTTTTCTGCAGAAAGCGGTAATACTGCAAATGAGAATATTGTTAATGAGAGTGCAATAAATACTATTTTTTTCATGTTAAAAGCTCCTCCTTTTTTTGTAAGTTAGACCCGCTGTTTTAATAAAAGGTTCCATAGTAAATTTTTTTAGCTATGTAAACCTCTTTTCAGAGCAGGTCAAACTAAAAAATCGCTTGACAATAAAAGAAGATATGTAATTTTACAAACTGATAGTCTAAATAATTCGTATTTATGGTTACTAATAAGAAAAAAAATATTATATTTGAGATTTACAAAGATTCCCGTACGGTATTTAGAATCGGCGATATTGCTTTGTTAATCGGCAGCGAAAAAGACGCTTCATTGCGTAAAAAACTACACTACTATGTACAGTGCGGAAAACTGTTAAATCCACGCAAAGGTTTTTATGCCAAAGAGGGCTATAATCCTGCCGAATTGGCGTGCCTGCTCTA
Organism: Spirochaetota bacterium; assembly: GCA_009787025.1. Classification (GTDB taxonomy): domain Bacteria; phylum Spirochaetota; class UBA4802; order UBA4802; family UBA5550; genus WRGT01. The sequence goes on along the minus strand of WRGT01000036.1, from coordinate 3,000 downwards.
TACGCCTACTTACATTTCGCTTGAGTATGTGCTGCAACAGGCAGGCGTTATCTTTCAATACGACAGCGCCATAACGAATATCAGCTATCTAAGTCGTGAGACAGAAATTGATAATCGCAGTTTTCGTTACCGCCAAATAAAAGGCGAAATACTGACCAACACTGCCGGCATTATTCTGAATAAAAACAACATAAATATTGCCACTCCGGAAAGGGCGTTTTTGGATATGTTGTATTTGAATAAGGATTTTTATTTTGATAATCTGCATGTTCTGAACAAAAATACGGCAGGCAAACTCGTATCGATTTACAATTCACAAACCCTTTTCAAAATAATGAACAGGCTGTTTTCACTATGATAGATATAAACAAACATAGATTTTATCTGGTCCAATTACTGAAAGATATATACTCTGATGGGGAATTGGCTAATTGCATGGGATTTAAGGGCGGCACCGCATTGATGTTTTTTTACGAACTTCCGCGTTTTTCAGTAGATTTGGATTTCAATCTGCTTGTGCCTGAAAAAAGCGGGCATGTATATCAAAAATTACAGAAGATAGTACAAAAATACGGCAAAATCCATGACGAAGCGCAGAAATTTCACAGCGATGTTCTTGTACTTGATTATGGCGCAACCGAACGAAAACTGAAAATAGAAATCTCCAACCGACAATTCAACGATGAATATGAACTTAAAAACCTGTTGGGAATTAATATTAAAGTGCTTACACTCGGCAATATGTTTTCGCATAAACTTTGCGCATTACTCGATAGACGCAGCTTGGCAAATCGCGATATTTTCGATTGCTGGTTTTTTATGAATCGTCAAACACCAATCAAAGAGAAAATTATTGAACAACGAATGGAAAAATCCTTAACCGAATATTTACAGGAATGTATTGATACAATAGAAAAACTACCGAATAGAAGTCTTTTAGATGGCTTAGGCGAATTGGTTCAACCGGAACTTAAAACATTTGTCCGAACAAAACTGCGCGCTGAAGTAATAACATTGTTACGTTTTTATAAAAGTTTTCCAATCATCGCAGACAAAAATCCGAAATAGTGTCGCTTAAACTAAAGAAAAGTATTGAGCGAAGACGAGATGTATCGCAGTTTCGACAAACACCTATAGCATCTTATTAATTAAGATTATCAAAACAATGAGCATTATTAAAATAGACAGTACCAGAGCTTTGGTTTTATCATCAATTGAAATTTTTCTCTCCATAAGCTCATAAATATGCGTTGAAACCGTTGCTGCAACCGTTATCGGAATTGATAAAATAAATATTGTTAATATCAAAAAAGTTATTCCAAGTATAAATCCGCCAATATGATGGGTTACTCCAAGTGACTGATACAGCCCCTTAAATACATCGGAATTTATACCCATAAATATAGTTTGTGATGATTTTATTAATTGACCGGGTATAGATGACAATGTCATTAAAACATCCTGCCCGATAAACACTTGCGAAATCGATGTTGTAAATGAAAATACCGAGATATGTATAATAAATATAGCAGCAAATATTACAGTTGTAATGAGCAAGATTATCGGTATCATAAATATAATGCTTAAATTGTGATCTTTGATAAACAACAATAAACTTTTAATATTACCTAAAACGCCTCTCTCATCATGCGCTGCAATCGGAGGATAAAACCATAATCCTGTGAATGACAGAATTAATACGGCTATTGATATTAAATATATAGGCAAGAATAGCAATGAAAAGAAAATTGGTCCCAAGAGAGGAATATTCCCAAAGAGTAATAACAGCGAACTTACAGCTAATAGTAAAATTATGTTTCCGCCGATTATTCCCGGTCCTCTTTTCATTACAAATTTTACTATCTCTCCTGTTTTAGTCTCTCTTGAGTAGTATGTACGGTTTAACGTAATTCTTGAAACAATTGATGCCGAGAGTATATAAAATGAAAAGATTATAGCAATAGGGAGAATATTCATCACAGAACCTTTAATTGCGGTTCTTGAGTTAGATTCGGGTATAACTTTCACTATAGAGTTGAATATCTGTAGAAGAATAAGCATAAATGCAATTCCAATAACAGATACAATAATTTTTTTGATAGTAAATGCTTCAAATGCAGATTTAAAAAGTTCACTTATAGAAAATGTTTCTATACCTTTACCATTAGGTTTAGCAGAAACATAATCTCTGCTTATAATCTTTTTCTCTTTCTTCTCTGTTGGTCTGCTCTCTCTATAATCATATATTGATTCTTTTTTTTCTTGTACAATCTTATCATCATTAGAAATTTTTATTGTGAAGTTATTATTACACTTCTTGCATCTGTATGTATAACCGTCGGATTTTATGTTGGCGAATGTAATAGAATAAAATGCATTACAGTGAGGACAAATTTGGAATTTTATATTTCTCCCGCAATTTGTACATCTTATAATTGAGTTATCATCGCCGTGTATTTGACTATGAGTTATTTCATGAACTGTTTTACAGTTTGAACAGACAAGCCGCATCTTAACCTCTAATAGTATTACTATCTAAATTATAGAATTAGTAAAGCATTTTATAAGCATTTGTAAAAAATTCGTATAGCATATATCTATCATTTTTTATTCAAACCTTATCGTGTCATTGCAGACCCCGATTCGCAATCTCTTAAATACTAATTTAATCTGTCTTTTCTTCAAACAGTTCTGGAACATTTTTATTATCTATAATATGTTTCTGTCTGTTTATCAATTCCTTAATATTTGAAAGTTTTCCATGTAAGCCGGTACATGTTGAGCTAGGCTCTGTCCCTGTAATAAAATATTCATTTACAGCAGGGCAGCCTTTCTCTGCAATATCACCGGAGATCGAGCAGATAGATTTCTCTGAAATACCTGAAGGTTTTGCAGGGAAATCTACTGCTGATCTTTTCTTATAAACTTCATTCATGAATAAACCCCATATCGGCGCAGCAACTGCCCCGCCGCTCATTCCCGAACCTAAGGAGTATTGAG
>WRGT01000035.1 GCA_009787025.1 Spirochaetota bacterium | reverse complement strand
AAGACAGACGGCAGTCTATGGGCTTGGGGACAGAATAATTACGGCCAGCTTGGAGACGGTTCAACAGACCAAAGAAACGCCCCTGTTCAGATAGGAACCGATACGGACTGGAAAGCAGTCTCTGCAGGGAACTATCACACAGTGGCAATCAAAACAGACGGCACAGACGGCACAGACGGCACGCTATGGACTTGGGGGCGGAATTATTACGGTCAGCTTGGAGACGGTTCAACAGACCAAAGAAACGCCCCTGTTCAGATAGGAACCGATACGGACTGGAAAGCAGTCTCTGCAGGGTTCGGTCACACAGCAGCAATCAAAAAAGACTGCACTTTATGGGTTTGGGGATGGAATAATTCCGGTCAGCTTGGAGACGGTTCAACAGACCAAAGAAACGCCCCGGTTAAAATAGGGACCGATACGGACTGGGCTGCACTCTCTGCAGGGTACTATCACACAGTTGCAATCAAGGCAGACTGCACTCTATGGGCTTGGGGACGGAATACTAACTGTCAGCTTGGCGACGGTTCAACAGACCAAAGAAACGCCCCGGTTAAAATAGGGACAGATACTGACTGGAAAGCAGTCTCTGCAGGGTTCAATCACACGTCAGCAATCAAAAACGACGGCACTCTATGGACTTGGGGGAGTAATTATTCTGGTCAGCTCGGCATCGGCAATGACATAACAAGATATAGGAAGATTCCTGTTAAGATAGGTATAGATAGAGACTGGCTTGTAGTCTATACAGGCCAATATCACACAGTTGCAATTAAAGCAGACGGCTCTATATGGACATGGGGAGGAAATAATTACGGTCAGCTTGGAACAGGCACAATACGCAATAGATACGTCCCTACAAGAATTGTACAGCCGGATTAGGATTAAGTGTATGAACGGAAAATTTTTATTAGCAGGTAGGGGCGTCCGTTCCGGCGTCCGTTACACTATCATTGCAGTATATGTTAAACAACATATCATATAATACGCGTCATTGCGAGCGCTCGACAATGTTCTGTATAGATTGTGTAATTTGCGCGTGGCAATCCAGACTCTTAATTTATAGCTCTGGATCGCCGCGCCGAGTTTACATTGTTTTATCAGGGAACTTAAAACACGGCTCGCGATGACGTAATACAGAAAGGATATAAACAAATGAAAAAGCGTTTATTAAACATAATATACATATCCCTGATAATCATTATACCGCGCAAAGTATTCGCCATAGACATAACCGCCGGAGCTTCAGCATGGTACGCGTGGGGAAGCAGGTATGAAAACGTACAGAAGGAGAGCATAAGAAAAAATAATAACTATGCCTTTGACCCAACGCTTTTTTATGGGCCTGCCTTGTCTGTGAAGATTAACAGCGATTTTAATTTAACGTTCGTATATCTCTACAGTAAATTTAACTATACCGAAAACGTTTACGAAGACGAAGGCGGAAAGTATTTTGTAGATTCTAAAATCAAACGAAGCGACTCGGACTTCGCCCTTAATTACAGGTTTCACGATTACTTTAAGGTTTTTGCAGGCGCAAAGTATATGTCATACAAAATTAAACTATCGTACGACGATATTTACAGAGGGCACTGTGACAGTCAAAGCGAACATTATAGTCTTGGTCCCGGTCTTGGTTTAAGCGCTACTATTCCCATTACAGAGAATATATTCCTCCTTGCTACGTTTTCGGGATTTTACCTGTACAGCAACGGAGAGAAATTTAAAGACAATAAGTTATACGACGACAGGTATCCAAAGCCTGTAAATGTCACAGTAGGTTATAACGAGTACGGTATTAATTCAAACGTATCTGCCGCATACTATATACCGAAAATCTCAACTGTAATAAGCCTTGGTTTCAGATTTCAGTACTTTATAACTGATTACGACAACTATGAACCGTTTTTAATAAACAGCATAAAGAATCAAATTTACGGCGTAACGCTGACTGCAACATATACGTTTGGGCTGTAATGTGAAAACAACTGTCAGTTATATCATGCGTCATTGCGAGCGCTTCAGCCCGTTTGAGTATAGATTGTATAATCTGCGCGCGGCAATCCAGAGTTTTAATTTACTGTATCACTGGATTGCCACGCCGAATTTACATTGTTATATCAGATGAACTTAAAGCACGGCTCGCGATGACGAAAGCATATACCCAATTAGCTGACATCTACAGCAATGACGCAGTGACGGCGCAACAATGACGTATAAAGAAAATGAAAAACAGGGTGAAAAACATGTTAAATAAATCATTAAAAACTCAGATGAAAACAATATTTGTACTTTGTACATTGTGCTTTGTAATTTGCCTTTCTTCATGCGAAGACCCGAGCGCGGGTTCGGGAGTGCCTGAATTTTTCAGAAACGTGAAAGTTGTCTCTGCTGGGAGTTTTCACACAGTTGCAATCAAAACAGACGGCACTCTATGGGCTTGGGGAAGAAACAATTACGGTCAGCTTGGAGACGATACAGAAATACACAGCAGTTTCCCAGTTCGGATAGGGAGAGATACGGACTGGGTTGAACTCTCTACAGGGAGCTTTCACACAGTAGCAATCAAAAACGACGGCAGTCTATGGGCTTGGGGAGATAATGCTTACGGTCAGCTTGGAGACGGTTCAACAGCAGACCAAAGAAACGCCCCTGTTCAGATAGGTACTGATGTGGACTGGAAAGAAATCTCTGCTGGGTACGGTCACACAGTAGCAATCAAAAACAACGGCAGTCTATGGGCTTGGGGACAGAATAATTACGGCCAGCTTGGCGACGGTACAACATACCAAAGAAATGCCCCGGTTAAGATAGGTACTGATACGGACTGGGCTTTCGTCTCTGCAGGGTATGCTTTCACAGTAGCAATCAAAAAAAACGACAGTCTATGGGCTTGGGGATGGAATAATCGCGGCCAGCTTGGCGACGGTACAACAGATCAAAGAAACGCCCCGGTTAAGATAGGAGCCGATACGGACTGGGCTTTCGTCTCTGCAGGGTACGGTCACACAGCAGCAATCAAAACAGACGGTTCTCTATGGGCTTGGGGATATAATTATTATGGTCAGCTTGGAAATGGTTTAACAGCAAACAGACATGATCCTTTTCAGATAGGGACAGATACGGACTGGAAAGCAGTCTCTGCAGGAGACTATCACACAGCGGCAATCAAAAAAGACGGCTTTCTATGGGTTTGGGGACGAAATGATGACGGTCAGATTGGAGACGGTTCAACAATAAACAGGCTTACCCCTGTTAAGATAGGCGATAGATGGCGAACAGTCTCCGCAGGTACCAATCACACAGCAGCAATTAGAATAGACAGCGTATTGTGGGCTTGGGGAGATAATGATTACGGTCAACTTGGCGATACTACAACAGCAGACAGATCAACGCCTAAGCGAGTTATAGAGTCAGGCTGGTAACAGGTTACAATGTTCAATGAGCAATGGTCAGCCCACAATGAGTAAAAATCATTATGCGTTGACCATTGCGCTCTGTGAATTGGTAAGCGCGCGTAGTTTATCTATGTTTTTTCTTCGATTCTTTTTCTACTTTCTTTTCAATCTCTTCATAGGATAAGCCCTGTTTCATAAGTTTCAGTACATAGCTTTGACCTTTTTCCATGCCTTTTTCCATGCCTTTCTCAATACCCTCTATGATACCTTTTTCTTTGGCTTCTTTGCGGGCAACTTTGATGGCGATTTTTTCATCGTATTTGATAAAATTCATACTTACTTCCTCCGACGAGTTTTGTTTAAAATAATCTGTCAATATACCTTTTTTTACGCAATATTCAACCGCTAATTTTACTGCTTTTTCTAAATTGTACTTTCTCTCATATTCCCTGACTTTTGCGACAAAAACTGCGTAACCGCTCAAGGTCCTGCTCCTGCGTTCCAAGTCTGGATTACAGCCTTTATTGATATTCAACATTAGTACTAATGCGTCAAGAAATATTAAATTGGCATAGTCATTTTTATCGGATTCGTCTAATTCTTTAAACAAATCTGATAATCGCAAAAATTTTTCTTTAGGAAAAGAGTCTTTCCCATTGTATAATTCAAGCAATCTTTCTTTATCATTAAAAATGCTTCTGAAAACGCTGTCCTTGTATTTTTTATTAACCGTCATTTTATCACCTTCCATATAATATAAACGAATGAAAGAGGCAGGAGATAAAATTTTTTTTGATTTTTTTGATTTTTTTTGTTCTTAGTTCGTATGTGATGTTTGAGTATAGACTATGTGTTACTTATCAGACAGCCGCCTGTTTATACGTGATAAAAAATTATTTCAGTTGCATTAAATACAATATTAAAAAAAATAGCTTTATGAAAAAAACTATTCATACAGATGAAATAAAAAAATCTATTGCAGAGATAATAGAAAACATAAACTTTACCGCTCCTGATGAAATAAAAAAACTATTTCAAGATATGAAAAGCAGAGAGTCCGGCTCAGCAGCCCGCGAAACTTTGCAGATACTTACAGAGAATATTGAAATAGCCGAAAAAGACAGTATCCCTCTATGTCAGGATTGCGGTTCTGTTATAATTTTTTTAAGTATCGGACAAGATGTGGAGATTACAGGCGAATATCTTTACGATGCAGTAAATCATTCAGTATCTGATGCTTATAATAGGTTATACTTAAGGAAATCCATAGCAGCCGACCCATTGAGGAGAAAAAATACAGGTACTAATACTCCGGCATTTATCCATGCAGATATTGTATCAGGGAACAGTTTAATAATAGACATTATGCTTAAAGGGGGCGGTTCTGAAAATATGAGCGCTGTGAAAATGTTCCTTCCAACAGACTCAGAGGATAAAATAACAGATTTCATAGAAGAAGCAGTAATCTCTGCAGGTCCAAATCCATGCCCGCCTATATTCCTTGGTATAGGTATTGGCGGTACGGCAGATGTTGCCATGTTAAATTCTAAGAAAGCTCTCCTAAGGTATCCGTTGGAACATAACCCCGATCCCTTTTACAGAGACCTTGAGATAAAAATTTTTAACAGAATTAATAAGACAGGAATCGGACCAATGGGTTTTGGCGGAGATAACACCGCAGCAGGAGTATATATAAAAGAAGCTCCTGCTCACATAGCGTCTCTCCCTGTGGCGCTTAATTTGAACTGCCATTCTCTTCGCAAGGGGAGGATAATCCTGTAATGGAATGGAAAAGGATATATACCCCTATTGACGATAACGTAATTAAAAACTTGAGGTGCGGCGACTTATGTTTAATAACAGGAAGAGTATTAACAGCAAGAGATAAGGCGCATGAAAGAATTGAGCAGTTAATTGCATCAAATGAAAAACTCCCTGTTGAACTTAATGGAGAGATCATATACTACTCAGGTCCATCGCCGGCAAAACCGGGTTTTGTATCAGGTTCGGCAGGACCAACAACGTCTTCAAGAATGGATACATATTCCAAGATGATGTTTAATATTGGAATTAAGGCTATGATAGGAAAAGGGAAGAGGGATAATTTTACTAAAGAGCTTATAAAAGAATATAAAGCAGTATATTTTAGTTCATTCGGCGGAGCAGGAGCATATTTAAGCAGAAAAATAAAATCTTCAAAGATAATAGCATTTGAGGATTTGGGTTCTGAGGCGATTCATGAATTAATCTTAGAGGATTTCCCTGTTGTTACAGCGATAGATATATATGGAGAGGATATTTATGAACATGCAGTTCAACGATACGGAGGGATTTAGCAGTTTCAAAAAATTTATCTCTGAAAGATTACTAAACAGAACAAAGAGAAGCGTAGAAAACTCTGAGTATAAAAAAGCTGCTGTCATGATTATATTCATGGAGATAGAACATTCTCCGTATGTTTTGCTTACACTAAGAACGGATAGAGTTTCAACTCATAAAGGTCAGGTTTCTTTTCCGGGCGGCGGATTCGATTCATCCGATAAAAGCATGTTAGATACGGCTCTGCGTGAAACTATGGAAGAGGTTGGAATAGATCCGAATGAAATTGAGATTCTTGGGGAGTTTGATGAATATATTTCAATTGCAGGATTTCATGTTTATACTTTTGTTGGAGCTTTAAACAGAATTCAAAAATATAACCCGTCTAAAGATGAAATTGACATAATACTTGAAGCGCCTTTTTCTATTTTTTATAATGAAGAATATACTAAATGCGAAAAGATAAATTACGGCGGCAGAGATTATGACGTATATTATTATGACTATAACAATGCAACTATATGGGGTTTAACCGCAAGGATTTTAACAGACTTTTCCAGAAAGATATGCAAAGATAAAACTATAGATAAATAAATATTAAATTGACACAGTATATAATACTATTTATTTTTAATTTATAATGGTCTTATTGCGTAATTATTGAATTTGGAGTTAATCATGTCGAAAAAAATGTCGGAAAGAAAAATTCATCTAATAATAATTGCTTTTGTAACAGGTCTTCTCCTTGGAATAAATTTTTCATTTATTGCATCAGCAGACGGACCGGCGCACAAATATTTGGATTACTTCCATCAGACCTATCAGATTATATCAACCGAATATGTAGATAAGCCTGATAATAAAAATTTATTTTATGGCGCCATTAAAGGCATGATAGATTCGCTTGGGGATCCGTTTACAAGATTTTTAAATGAGGATTCAAATGCGGAATTACAAGAGATGGCATCGGGAAAATTTGTAGGCATAGGCGTTGAAATTGCGTTAAAGGACGGAGAGATTGTTGTAGTCAGCCCGATTGAAAATTCTCCTGCAATGAGGGCGGGGATTGAAACAGGCGATATAATTACTAAAGTAAACAATGAAATTATAAAAGATAAAAATATTGATGATATTATAAAGAGTATCAAGGGCTTGCCCGGAACAAAAGTAAATATAACGGTAATGCGGGAAGGATTTAAAGAGGAGATAAGCTATGATATTGAAAGAGCGCCTATAAAGATAGATAGTACGGAGTTTGCCAAAGTGGAGGGATATGATATAGGTTTTCTCAGAATAAAGACCTTTAGCAATGATACTACTCAGGACGTTAAAAAGGCGCTGGATTTTTTTAATAAAAATAAAATTGAAAAACTCATTATAGACCTTAGATACAATCCGGGTGGATTACTTACTGCTGCAATTGAAATATCCGATTTCTTTTTGGAAAAAGATCTTACAATAGTCTCAACAAAAGGGAGAACTGACGGCGGTAACGCATCCTTTTACAAATCATTATCCGATCCGATCTTCAAGGGTAAGATTATAATTCTTGTTAATAAAGGCAGCGCATCGGCATCTGAAATATTGAGCGGAGCATTACGCGATAATAATAAGGCTATGCTTCTTGGTGAAAAAACCTTTGGAAAAGGTTCTGTGCAAAAAACATATAGCCTTGATAAAGACGCAGGATTTGCCTTAACAATTGCCCGCTATTATACGCCGTCTGGCGCAATGATTCATGAGAAAGGCATTAAGCCCGATTATGAAGTCAAAGCGGCGGATTTCCCCGAAAGTGAAACAGAGGAGTTAAAAAAAATAAGTAAGGACAAACTCCTTAATGAATTTGTTTCGATAAAAACAGTTTATAACGAAAGTACCAAATCTGAGTTTAAAAAATTTCTTCAGAGCAGGAATATTAAGATATCCGATGCTACTTCGGATTTTATCCTGAAGAGAGAGATTGAAAAATATCATAAAAGTCAAATATATGATCTGGAGTTCGATAATCAGATTTTATCAGCCATTGATAAGCTGAAAAAATAAAAATATGAATCAATCTGATTGTGTTGTTGGTCTTGGATTGGAGAGTTCGTGTGATGAGACTTCTGCCGCTGTTGTTATTGACGGAAAGAAAATAGCCTCAAACATAATTTTTAGTCAGGTGGAACTCCATAGTGAATATTATGGAGTAGTGCCTGAAATAGCATCAAGAGCTCACTTGGAGAAGATAAATTCATTAATTGAAATGTCATTAGATGAAAGCGGTATTACATTCAGTGATCTTGATTATGTTGGAGCTACAAACAGACCGGGATTGATAGGCTCTCTTCTTATTGCAGTTCAGAGCGCAAAGGCAATCTCTTTTGCCTTGGGCATACCATTAATCGGCGTTAATCACCTTGAGGCGCACCTTTACGCCCCCTTTCTTGAAGGGAACGAGCCTAATTATCCCTATATCGGACTTTTAGTTTCAGGAGGAAATACGGCTCTATATAAGATAGATGGTCCGGCTAAGATGGAATTAATCGGAAAGACAGTGGACGACGCAGCAGGCGAAGCCTTTGATAAAGTTTCTAAATATATCGGATTAGGTTATCCGGGAGGTCCACTTGTGGAGGATCTTGCAAAAAAAGCCAGGATAAAGAAAAATCTATTCCCTAAAATTCTAACAGATCCCTATGACACAAGATTTTCATATTCAGGATTAAAAACTGCTGTAGTAAACTATATAAGTAAGAATCCCGACCATGATAAATCGGAGATAGTTTACAGCTTCCAGGAAAGGGCTCTTGAATTTCTTGTAAGAAGAATGTTTACGGCGGCAAGAAGATCGGGAATAAAAAGAATGATTGTTGCAGGCGGAGTTGCTGCAAACGGCAGACTAAGAGAGCTGATTGAATTAGAAAAAAGAGTTGATGAGGAGATACTTATTCCATCGCCAAAACTCTGTACGGATAATGCTGCAATGATAGCCGGAATATCATATCAATATTATATTCAAAAGAATTTTGATTCTTTTAAGCTTGATGTAAATTCAAAGGCGTAAAATTATTGCTTGCAAATATCATAAATAAACAGTATAATATAAAAAATTATGCTAAATGGTAAACTATGAATTTTACTGAAGAGAAAACTCCTGCAGGTTATAATTTAAAAATTCTATTAAACAAATCGAAATTCCTTGTATTTAACAACCGGGGAGAATCATTTTCATCAGACAATGAAGGGAGGAGTCTGCTTCATAAACTTCCTACTGCAGTATTTGTCGGCAGTGTATTTATAGTAGAACGCGATTATTTTAAGGATTATATGCTTGCGAAAGTTAAGGATGAGAAAATAATACTCCAATATAGAGATATTACTGAAAAAAAAAGAAAATTACTATTTATTGATTATCAGACACCTGTTGATCTTATCCCCATAAAGATACTTGTTGTAAAAAGTTATTCATCCATGCTTCGAGATATACCGTCTGATACTGATATAGATTTTCTTATTGTAGATGAATCTCTTTCAGAGGTAGAAGTATCTGTAATTGCAAGCAGATACAAACCCAAAAGTATTATAGAGGCATTTACAGAAGAAGATAAAAAATCTGAATTTACTCAAGACAATAAGACAGCAGGATATATTAGTATTAATACAATGTCGGATAATTCTGTCTTTCTGGCATCATACCATTTAAAAAATATGGCTCTCTCTAATTTAAATCAGCTCCTCCTTGACTTTGACCTTACAGCATTGGATATACAATTTATAATTCATTTTATAAATGATATTTTGGAGAAAAAAAAGGATAACTCTGAGGTAATAAAAAACAGACCAAGGATTATAGATCTGAAAAATGTCTATGAATTCTATCTTGCTCTGATTCTTAAAGATGAGGATTCCATTAAAGAAAAATTGGAAGCCGAGACTGATTATAGAAAACTCTCCCCTTATAGAACATTAATTTCAAAAATCAGATCAATGAGTTCGGGAAAAGAAGAACAACTGCTTTACACAGAATTTGAAAACCTTATTTTTGAAAGAGAAGAAAAATTAAAAACCGGCCAAAAATAATTTATTTTTTATCCACTTTGATCGTATTACTAAATATAGAAAATAATAAATCTGTTAAAATATATTATAAAATCTATCTGTAACTAAAAAATATTAATAAAATTCAGGAGATTTCTTTGAAAAGGATTGTACTTACACTTTTTATATTATTTGCCGTATCTATAACAGGCTTCACTGAAAAAAACTGGGAGGTCTATTTTACTAATCCTGATAAGATTAAGAACGTTAAAGTTATTAATCCTCAAGACGGGCTTATTGCTGCAATAAAAGGATCTAAAAACAGTTTTTATGGCGCCTTTTTTGATATTTCTTCGATTAAGATTGCAAATGAAATTATTGCTGCATATAAGCGCGGTGTTGATGTAAAATTAGTAACTGATAACAGTACATTTTCAGGAACGGCAATAACAAAAATATATGAAAGCGGCATACCAATTGTGCAAAATACAGGTAAAGGATTGATGCATAACAAGTTTGCTGTTGTTGACGGTTCTTCTGTTTTTACAGGGTCATATAACACAACGGAAAACTGCACACACAAGAATAATAACAACGCAATAATAATAAATTCCGTTGAGATTGCAGAAATATACTCGGCAAAGTTTAATGAAATGTTTGACAATGAGATTTTTGGAAATACAAAAGATGTAGGAGCTTTTACAAGATTAAAAAGGAAATATTATGTTAAACTTGATGATATAGATATCAATGTCTATTTTGCGCCGGAGGATAATGTTGAGAAGATTATATATGGAAGAATTGCAAAGGCGAAGAAATCCGTAAAATTCATGCAGTTTGCTTTTACCTCGGGTGTAATTAGTGATATTATTATAAAAAAATTCAAAGAGGGAATAGAAGTTAAAGGCGTCTTTGAAAGAAAAGGTTCGGCAACCGAACACTCACAGTACACTAAAATGAAAATTGAAGGCATTCCGGTTCGCCTTGACGGCAACAGACATATAATGCATCACAAGGTTATAATAATAGACGATTATATAGTTATTACAGGTTCTTTTAATATATCGAAAAATGCAAATAGACGTAATGATGAAAATATAATAATTACAAACAGTGAGGAGATAGCATTGAAATATATTGAAGAATTTAATAGAATATATGGAAAGGCAAAATAAAAATGGCACGCATACACTCCGATTATAAACTTCCGATTCAAAAGTGTATTGATGGAGCAAGTCTGCACGAACTTTCGGATATTGAACTGCTTGCAGTAATAATGGGTACAGGTACTAAGGATACGGACGTACTGGAGCTTGCATCAAAATTGATAAAAAATATGGGTGGACTATCTGCAATATCAAGAGCCGGTTTAAGAGAGATTACATTTGAAAAGGGGATTGGCTTAAAAAAAGCGGTAAAGATTCAGGCAGCCTTTGAGATAGGGAGAAGAGCGATTACAGATGCGCCAAATCTTAAGCTGATAAATTCACCTGTTGCGGCATGGAATCTTCTTCTGCCGGAAATAGCAGGTCTTCAAAAGGAGGAATTCAGAGTGCTTGTTTTAAATAATAAAAATATGCTTTTAAAAAAGATAATAGTTTCTGTCGGTACAATAACCGAATCAATTGTCCATCCAAGAGAGGTTTTTAGAGATGCAATAAAAGAGGCAGGTTCGGGTATAATTGTAGCCCACAACCACCCTTCTGGAAATACAACTCCTTCTAAGCAGGATATTGATACAACATTAAGACTTATTGAGGTTGGTAAGATTTTAGGGATTCCGCTCCTTGACCATATAATAATGACAAATCTGTCTTATTACAGTATGAAAGAGAATGGATATATACATTAATGCTCTTTTGGAATTTCATGAAAAAAGTCACAGGAAGCTGCCGGCAATTGATGCAAATACAAGTTTAAAAGATAAATGGAAAGGTCAACGCTGCGCACAATTAAAAAATAATTACGGTAAATTATAAGCCATAATTTTCTTGACTTATAAATCCTTTCCTGCTTAAATAAAATAAATAACCTTGAGGTAAATACAAATGAAAAGAAAACTGTTACTGTTCATATATTTTATTGCCATATCACAATTAACCGTATCTGCGGAAGATATTGATTATACTAACAGAATACAGCCGGGGAGATGGCTCAAAAGTGTAACTGTAAAGACAGAATTTATGGATGAATCCGGAGCAGTGAATATACAGATATATTTCCCAAGAAGCTATGTAAAAGGGAAAAAATTAAGAACAATAATAGCCTTACATCAATATGACGGCAACGAACGTGATTGGGAATCTTCGGGCGTAGAGTCATTTGCCGATAAATATAATATGGTCATTGTATGCCCTGCTATGAAGAGATCTGTTTATGAAGATTCTTTCTACGCTGAAACAACTTATAGATGGAATGTAATCCCGGGCAGTAAATTCTTAGGCGAGACTTTGATAAAATTTCTTAACGGTAATTTTTCCCTTGCTTTAAAAAGAGAAAGCACAGGGATCATGGGTGTAGAAGCAGGAGCCCATGGAGCGATACTGACGCCATGTTATTATCCTAACAGATTTAAGGCAGCAGCCGGAATTTCAGGTTACTATGACCCGACAGCTATGCAGAATAGTAAAATGATAGAAGCGGTTTACGGCAGTTACAAAATTTTTCAAGATAGATGGGATAATGATGCAAGCCCGCTTAAGCTTGCCGAAAAACTTAAGGGCGTTAATGTATTCTTATATCACGGACTAAAATATGATTCGTATCAGCCTGAACAGTCGCGTGTTATGGCTATTAAGATTAAACAGCTCCAGAAGAAATCCCCTGACTATTCTATTACATATAAGGAGAGTAAAAACGGTTCTAAGGGATGGATAAATTGGAAATATCAGGTATCCGATATTATGAGTTTTATGAATGAAAATCTTTCGGAATAATTTTACTCTATGTTCTTTTTAATGTAATCAGTTTCGGATTTACTTAACATAAATATTTTGTATATATATTCATCTAATTTATCGGTTGATTCCCCAGCCTCTATATTTTTTACTAAATATAGAATATAGTCATGAACAGATTTTGATAAATCCGGAATCGGCAGTTCCTCAAGATGACTCCTGAGTACTTTGATTGAAGAGAATTTTTTCTGAAATATGAATTGGTACAACTCCGAATTAAAAAGCGCCATTACAACTTTGATGTCAATATCTTCAAATTGAGGAATTAATATATTAGCGCTGTTTAACGTCAGCCTCCCCTCTTTGTCACATGCAAATATCAGTCTGTTTGAAATGTATCTATAAATTAATTTTTCACTCTTCCTGTATATACTAACATCTGCTGTTTGTTGAAATCTTTTTGGTTCAAATTTAATAAATGAGCCGGAGGCTGAAATTTTATAAGGAGTAATATCTATACCCCTTATAACAGGTTCGTAACCTTTGAGTTTTGTTGACTTTATATAGTAGTTGTTGTTTCCCGTAACTATACCGAGCGCCCAAACGGCATTATCTTTAAGAGTTCTGTAATTGAGCGAATATATTTTTGATAAAATCTTTTCATCTTCTGAATTTATATTAATATTAAAGTGGAAATCTCTGTTACATCCAAGTTTTGCGTAACCGATACTTTTTGTTCCCTGTGAGTTTACTATTTTTACGCTATCGTTCTTTTTACTATTCTCAATATCAATAATAACAGTTGAACTATATATATTTCTAAAAACTTTTTTCTTCTGTTCAATTCTTGAGATGCCGTATCTGTTATAAATATATTTTCTTATATCGCTGTGCAGCTTTACATTTAATACGGATTCGGGAAGTACAAATGAAAGTATTCCGTCCTCTTTAAGAAGATTAAGACTTTTAACAAGAAAGAACGAGAACGACTCGCCTGATGAAATCTCAGGATAACAGCTCTTAAAGATTTTAAGATCGCTGTTGCTAAAATGCGAACCCCACGGCGGATTAGTTGCAATACAGTCAAATTCCGTCACTTTTAGTTTGTCACGTAAAAAGACCTGGTCTATATCAAATAAAAAATCTGCGCAGAATACCTTTGGGTAAAAGTCTATATCTGGAAATTTCATAATAAGATTTATCTTTGCAATATTTACTGCAATCGCATCTATATCAATCCCATAAATATTTTCAGGATTTTTAATCGTATCTGCAAGCGCTAAAAGGAATTGACCGGAGCCGCAGCACGGATCAAGAAACTTACTGCTTGGAGATGCGGCTCTTTTTGTAATCTCAGAGACTATACTATCCGGCGTATAATACATCCCCATCTTGCACTTTGTACCCTCCATCAGAACGGACTGATATATTATACCGGCAATATTACTCCGCTCGGGAATGTAGATATTAAGTATTTCAAAAAACTCAGGTCTTATTTCAGATATAATCGAATCCCGCCATTCCGATAGGATTTTACTGAGATTTTTTCTATTCTTAATATTTATATCCTTTGAGCAGACAATATTCTTTGGTTGTGTTCCACCCAGCATATTATTTTTATTTAGCAGAATCAATGAGACAAAAAACAGCGCAGATGTAAATGACAGATTATGTCTCATTACAAAATCCAAAATTTCTAATACTGCGCGTCTTTCTTCAACAGAATGAAACAGCTCTTTTGAAAAGAATATCTTTGACGAGCCGAATTTATTTGCGCGGCTGGTTAATCTGTTAAGATCGCCGCTGAGTATCCGGCTGCGAAGCGACAAAACATCGTCTTTTAGAAAAGATAATCCTGCATTGTTACTTGATGTTTTTATAAATCCGTGCCTGACCCAGTTTCGTACTGAGGTTTCGGATATTCCAAGTATGTGCGCCGTTTCGGATACGGATATATGTTTTTTAGCTGATAATGACTCCATCTACCTTACCTGATTATTTGCATATACTACTTCACCATTACAAATAGTATATTCAACTTTTCCATATAAGGTTTGACCAATAAACGGCGTATTTTTACATTTTGATTTTAAAAATTTATCGTCAATTAAAATCTTTTCTTCGGGATTTATTATGGTTATATCAGCCATCTCGCCATGCTTTAATCTGCCGCGTCCGAGATTAACTATATCAGACGGATTACATGTTACCTTTGAAAATGCTTCAATGTAAGAGAAATTATTATTGCGGACTAACTCTGTTATTATCAGCGGTACTGCCGTTTCAAGACCTATAATTCCAAACGGCGTATATTCAATCTCCTGCATCTTTTCAAACAAGGCATGAGGCGCATGATCGGTTGCTATAACGTCAATTGCGCCGTCTTTAAGCCCTCTTATAATCTCCTTTCTGTCAAACTCTGTTCTTAAAGGGGGATTCATCTTTGCCATTGAAAGATATTCTTCAATTGCATTGTCATTAAGCGCAAAATAGTGAGGCGCTGTTTCGCAGGTAACGGATATGCCGTCCGATTTGCCGCGCCTTACCAGCTCAACAGATCCAGATGACGATACATGGCATATATGGAGCCTTCCATGTGCTAATCTCGCTAAGATAATATCTCTCGCAATCATTACCTCTTCAGCCTCGCGGGGAATACCTCGAAGCCCAAGTCTGACGGAATTTATGCCCTCATTCATTAATCCGTCATCGGAAAGGAGTTTATCCTCTGCATGTGACAGTACAGGTACATTGAACATTCGCGAATATTCAAGGGCGCGCCTCATTACAAGAGAATTCATGACAGGCTTTCCGTCATCGGTAAAGGCTACCGCTCCCCCTTTAACAAGTTCACCCATCTCCGAAATTTCTTCACCCTTTCCGCCCTTTGTAATATTAGCAGTGGGAAAGACATTTATGGGTCCCTTCTCCGCTTCCATAATTACAAATCTTACAAGCGCCTGATTATCAATTACAGGCGAGGTGTTCGGCATTGTGCAGACTGAGGTGAACCCGCTTTTTGCGGCTATTTGCGATCCTCCTATTATTGTTTCAACATCCTCTCTGCCCGGTTCTCTAAAGTGAACGTGCATATCAATAAGTCCGGGAAGGACGAGAGAGCCCTTAACATCAATTACTTCATCACCGGAACTTGGATGTAAATTATTGCCTATATCTTTAATTCTATTTTTTTCAATTACAATATCAAGTTTATCATCTGTGTTGCTTGCTGGATCGATGAATCTCCCGTTTTTAATTACTATTCCCATATACTAATTACCCTCTCCGTCACTAAATGGCGTGCCGCCTGCTAATAGATAAAAAATAGCCATCCTCACTGCAACACCGTTAGTTACCTGCTCATTAATTATAGAATTTGGACTGTCGGCTACGGCATCGTCAAGTTCAATCCCGCGGTTCATCGGACCAGGGTGCATGACAAGTATATCAGGCTTGCATCTTTTAAATCTCTCGTCTGTAAGAGAGTACAGGCGATTATATTCCCTGATTGACGGAAATAATGATCCTCTCTGTCTCTCCCTCTGTATTCTTAACATGTTTATTACATCAAGTTTCGGAAGCAGCTCATCCAAATTATATGTAATGTCAACATCATATTGTTTAAATTCATCAGGCAGAAGCGTTGACGGACCGCAAAGAGTTACTTTAGCGCCGAGTTTTTTAAAGGCTATAGCGTCTGATCTTGCAACCCGTGAATGTTTAATATCGCCTATTATGCCTATATGAAGTCCTTCAACCGATCCTCTTGCTTCTATTATGGAATATGTATCAAGCAGCGCCTGTGTAGGGTGCGCGTGATAACCATCACCGCCGTTTATTACGGATGCATTAATATTTTGCGATAAAAAATGAGGCGCTAAAGACGCCTCATGTCTCATCACAATATAATCAGCCTTCATAGCCTCTAAGGTTCTCACAGTATCTATTAAGGATTCCCCTTTTACAACACTTGACGTAGTAACAGGAACATTTACAGTATTTGCCGAAAGCATCTTTGCTGCAAGCTCAAAACTAAGTCTTGTGCGCGTAGAAGGCTCATAAAACAGGGTACATACGGTTTTACCTCTTAGCACAGGAACAGTCTTAACATCGCGGGTAAAAACATCTTTAAAATATGTTGCTGTTTTGCAAATAAGCATTATCTCATCGGGAGACAGCGACTTAATATCAAGGAGATCTTTTTTATTTAGTGAATTCATATAGTTTTAATAATTCCTATTTTAGCAGGTAAATCAATTTTACTCTTAACTTGATAAGAATAATAATTAAATCACAGGAGTCAATACTATTTATGTCTCATTAGATTTTTTTTGTAATAAAGTTTTATAATAAAAAAAGCAAAATTTTACTATTTTAGTTTGACATAAAGGCGCATAACTGTAAAATTCTCTTATATAGATAATGTTTTATATTTTTGGCGTAACAAATTTAAAGAAATCCTACTCTATTTCACTTAGATAATTTTTATAAAACACAATTAATTTTAGGAGTAAATTACATGAAAAAAGTTGTTATCACATCTGCGGTTAGGACCGCTGTGGGCAGTTTTGGAGGAAGTTTTAAAGAAGTTCCATCTGCAGAATTAGGCGCTGCTGTAATGAAAGAGGCCTTAGTTCGTTCCAAGATACAAGGAAAAGATGTGGATGAAGTTATTTTCGGATGCGTTCTTCAGGCAGGATTAGGACAGAATATCTCTCGCCAGTGTTCCATCAAAGCCGGTCTGCCTGTTGAAGTTCCGGCATTGACTATTAATAAGGTTTGCGGATCCGGTTTAAGAAGCGTATCATTAGCAGCGCAATTAATTAAAGCCGACGATGCAGATGTAGTTTTAGCCGGAGGAACGGAGAGTATGAGTATGGCTCCATATATTTCCAACAAACCAAGATGGGGTTCAAGAATGGGTAATTTTGAGCTCATAGACGAAATGGTTTTTACAGGACTTACAGACATATTCAACGGCTACCACATGGGTATTACTGCTGAGAATTTGGCAGAAAAATTTAATATCACACGGGAAGATCAGGATAAATTTGCGCAGAGTTCACAGGAAAAAGCAAAAAAGGCAATCGAGAGCGGAAGATTCAAAGATGAAATAGTTCCCTTTGAAGTTAAAACAAAAAAAGGATCAGTGATAGTAGATAAGGATGAGCACTACAGTGCAAATTCTACGCTTGAGGGTTTAACTAAACTAAAAGCTGCGTTTAAAAAAGACGGTACTGTAACTGCAGGTAATGCTTCTGGAATTAATGACGGCGCAGCAGGAATAGTTGTAATGAGCGAAGAAAAAGCTAAGGCTCTCGGCGCTCCCATTATGGCTGAGATTATAAGTTATGCTTCGGGCGGAGTTGATCCGTCTATTATGGGATATGGTCCTGTTCCTTCAATTGCTAATGCTCTTAAAAAGGCAAATATGCAGATTTCCGAAATTGAATTATTTGAACTAAATGAGGCTTTTGCAGCACAAGCTATGTCTGTAGTTATAGGTCTGGAAAAAGAAGGAATCGGTAAAGTTGACATGAGTAAGGTTAATGTTAATGGCGGAGCTATTGCCCTTGGTCACCCAATCGGCGCTTCAGGCGGAAGGATATTGGTCAGCCTGCTCCATGAACTTAAAAAGCAGAATAAAAAAGTCGGTCTTGCATCTCTCTGTATTGGCGGAGGTATGGGGACGACTCTTATTGTTAAGATGGTTTAATTCTTATTGTTTTTTAGCAAAAAAGAGGCTGCCTGATAAGTAATTAGTTACATATTACGTCATCGCGAGCCGTATTTTAAGTTCGTTAGTAAGACAGTGCAAACTCGGCGTGGCGATCCAGTAGGATAAAGTTAGACTCTGGACTGCCACGCGCAGGTTACTAAATCTATACTAAACAGGCTGAAGCGCTCGCAATAACGCAGGCATATACTAATCGCTCTGAGCCCGACATGTTGTTTCGCATCTACAAAAAATAATGAGGCAAGCGGGAGATTTATAATCTCCCCTGCATCGCGGCAATAAACATCAAACAATTTAAACAATATGATAGAGGCTCTGACCCAACATCATAAACTTAAGCCTCAATCAAAAAGATGGTTTTAGGTTACAATCATATTTGTTGTAATACTTCCACTTACGAG
>WRGT01000034.1 GCA_009787025.1 Spirochaetota bacterium | reverse complement strand
GGCAGGTCTATGTTTTGTTATATTCAAGAAATCGCTGCTGGAAAAAATCAAACATTATGCGCGTTCTTTCTATTTTGATTTATATGCTCAATATCAGGGGTTTCACAATACAGGACAAATGCAATTCACTCCTCCGGTACAGGTTATTTATGCTCTCAGAAAGGCGATAGATTTGTTTTTCGATGAAACGGCTCAGGGCAGAATTGAGCGCTATAGGGACAACTATACGGTATTGGTAAGAGAAGTGGAAAAAATGGGTTTTCAACTCTTGCTTAAAGATGAATATCAGTCGGGTATTTTATTAGCGATAAAAGAACCTGAAAATCAGGAGTATGATTTTCAGCAAATGCACGATTACATGTATGAACGGGGAGTTACGATATATCCGGGCAAGGGAGCAAAGGAAAAAACATTTCGATTATCTGTGCTGGGTAATCTGTATCCGAAGGATATTATGCAGGCAATGGATATCCTTCGGGATTATTTGAAGAATGTCGCAAAGATAGAAAAACTCATATACAAAAAATGATAAAAACAGCGGTAATCATGGCTGCGGGAACAGGCAGCCGGTTTGGCGTTCACACACAAATGAAACCAAAAGGATTTGTTTGTGTCGGCGGTACGCCTATGATTGAGAGGTCAATAGAGAATCTCCTTTTTGCCGGGATTGAGAAAATCATTATCGGTACTGGTTATCAACATTCCCACTATGAGGAATTGGCAAAAAGACATTCGCAGATTGTATGCTGCAAAAGTGATAAGTATGCCGAAACAAACAGCATGTACACATTATATTGCTGCGGCGGTTTGATCGGCGATGATGATTTTTTGCTGCTGGAATCCGATTTGATTTATGAGCGCAAGGCGCTTGAACTATTGACGGACAGCGATTATCAGAATGTGATGCTGGTTACTCCGTTCACAAAACAGCAGGATGGTTATTACGTGTTTGCCGATAAGGATGGATTTCTTCTGGACTGCACCACAGATACAGGCAAAAGAGAGCAATGCAAAGGTGAACTCGTCGGCATTCACAAACTGTCTAATCGCACATACAAAAAAATGCGCGATTGGTATGGCGGCATTTATCAGCAGCAGCCTAAGCTCGGTTACGAATATGCTCTGCTCGAGATGTCGAGACAAGGTGAAAAAATTCATGTGGTCAAAGAAGAGAATATTTTTTGGTATGAGATAGATGATGAAACCGATTTATTATATGCTGAAAAAAATATAATGCCTTATATATAATGTTTACTATGGAGATTAATATGAAAAAGACCGTATATTTGGGCATGACTGCGGATATCATTCATCCCGGTCTCATCAATATTATCAGGGAAGCCGGCAAGTACGGTGACGTTTTAATTGGTTTGTTAACCGATGAAGCAATCGCAGAGTACAAAAGATTACCGCACATGAACTATGAGCAGCGTAAAGAAGTGGTTGAAAACATTAAAGGTGTCGCAAAAGTTGTGCCTCAAAAGGAATGGAGTTATGTAAACAACCTGCGTGAATATAAGCCCGATTACATTATTCATGGTGACGACTGGAAGCAAGGTCCTCTTGCAAAAATAAGAGAAGATGTATTCGCAGCTATGAAAGAATGGAACGGCGAAGTGATCGAAATTCCTTATACGCAGGGTATTAATTCTTCGTCTTTAAATAAAAATATTATTTCAGTGGGAACTACACCCGACATTCGGCTTAAGATTTTGCGCAGATTAATTGCCGCTAAAGATATTGTCAGAGTGTTGGAAGCGCATAGCGGTTTATCAGGGTTGATTATTGAGAATCTTGAAGTTTTGAAAAACGACAAGCGGCTTGCTTTTGATGCCATGTGGTCGAGCAGTTTAACCGATTCTACCTGCAAAGGGAAACCGGATATCGAAGCTGTAGATTTGACTACACGCCTTCAAGATTTAAACAATATTCTTGAATGCACTACCAAGCCGATTATTTTTGACGGCGATACGGGCGGTAAAATAGAACACTTTGTGTTTACAGTACGGACACTTGAACGTCATGGTATTTCTGCGGTTATCATTGAAGATAAAATCGGATTGAAAAAAAATTCTCTTTTTGGAACAGATGCGATTCAGACTCAGGATACTATTGAGGATTTTTGCGCAAAAATTAAGGCAGGGAAAAACGCGCAGGTTACAGACGATTTCATGATTATTGCGCGTATTGAAAGCCTGATAGCAGGAAAACCTATAGCAGACGCACTGCAACGGGCGCACGCTTACGTGAAAGCAAGAGCCGATGGTATCATGATCCACAGTAAACATAAAACAGGCGAAGATATAAAAGAATTTTGTTTAGAGTTTCGCAGCGCCGATAAAACAACGCCGATAGTGGTTGTTCCCACAACTTATCATCATGTCACCGAAGATGAACTGAAACAATGGGGCGTCAATGTGGTCATATATGCCAACCATATGTTAAGAGCCTCATATCCGGCAATGCTGCGAGTTGCAACAACCATTCTGGAACATCAGCGGGCAAGCGAAGCAGACCAACTGTGTATGCCTATTAATGAAATCCTTGAACTTATTCCGGGAACAAAATAGCCTGTTATGCAAAAGATAGTGATTCCGGAATATAATTACCGCGTACATGACAATTCTATACTTACACCTGCTTTCAAAAAATGGGTGGTAGCGCCTTTGTTCCGATTCATACCGTGGTGGATTCCGGCAAACATCATCACCATATTATCTAACATGCTCATGTACACCGCCCTGTATATGGCGCTTGCCGAATATCCGCAAGAACGCAGTATTCGTTTTGTACTTATTGCTTTGCTGATAGTTGTCTATACGATAGGCGACCATTTCGACGGTATGCAGGCAAAAAGAACAGGTACAAGTTCCGCTTTAGGTGAACTTTTCGACCATTACCTGGATATTTTTAATAATGGCATCTTAGTCTATATTATTTGTTTGTCTTTCCAAATTACCAATCCTGTATTGATTGCTTTCTTGCTTACAGCGGGATATTTGCCGCACGCAGCCACTTTCTACGAACAGTTTTCCACAAAATGGCTGTATTTTGAAAAAATCGGTTCGCTCGAATCGCTGTTATTGTTTCCGGCGTTTATCATAGCAGCTGCCTTTGATCCTGTGTACCGGCTGGCATTAACACCGTCATTTGGCGGGTTTACTCTTGTCGAAATAGTGTTCATTTTGCTGTCATCTGGAACATTTATCACCTTTGCAAAAATTATTCGGCGTGCAAAAATAACAGATGCAGGTTTCTGGACATTTTGCGTCTTGCTGACTGTCGTATCATGCGTGGCAGCTATTTCTTTTCATCCCACAGCAATTTTCTATGTAATTACAACTTACAGCGGTCTGTATATCGGCAACCTTCAGCGCGGACATTTGGCTGACGGTAAAAAACGTATTCCAGATATTGTTGTTCCGCTTGTTATGGCTGCGGCAATGGTTTCCGGACCGATTCGTCAGCCGTTTTTGTTTTTTGCAGTCTGTATATATCTTGCCTGCCACACCTTGTGGATTGCAGGCAATGCTTTCTGGTTATTACGCGGATTTTGGGTATGGAAGAATAAATGAGCATGAAAGAATAACAGAGTAAGGCACATTACAGGTTCACTACGCATATTTATATTATGACGATTATTAATGGGATAATTCAACTCCATTTTCTTCACAGCGTATAAGAACTTCAGTCCCTGAATCGGTTTCACCATCCGAATCTCTATTATTCCATTCAATGGAAATTTCATTGTCATTAGATAAAACAGCCTTCATCTCTACAGTATATCCTGTTGAAGGCACATAATATACCCATCTGATTTTACCATCAACTATTTCAGATCTTATTATCTCCATTACTTCAGTTTTAATGCCATTAGTATATCTGATTATTGAGGCTACCCTGCTTTTTTCATTTATGGTTATCATTTTATGAACCGAACTTGTCTCGGAATCAAACCAATAGGTGACATCTCCTGCTTCATCAGAATTATATATTGAATCATCTTTAATGGATTTAATACAATTTAAACCGAGCAGTATAGAAACAACAATGCTAAAAGAAAAAAATAAAATATTATTCTTCATATCTAATCTCCGACCTGTAGTTATTAGAAACTCATAAGCTTAAAAAATCAATATTTTTATTTCAACAAATATAGATTAATAATCTTTTCATAAAGATGCAGCGATCTGTAAGAAATAACTAATAAATCCTCACGTTGAGTAAATTGCATATATATTAATACGTCTCAATAAAAAAAATTAAAAAAAATATTTAAACTAATTGAAAAATTTTTTATATGATATTATAATTTGAGATATAGATAAATTTAAACTATTACAAATCTCTGTTAACAGCAGATTATGGAATTTAATGGCAGAAATTACAATCATCTCTACTGAAGAAGAGATTGAATCATACCTTAAAGATCTCAGAAAAAGGGGAATAAAAAAAATTGCCCTTGATCTTGAAGGTGATCAAGGTATTATCAATTATAAATATTCTATCTCAATATTTCAATGCTATGACGGTATCACCCCTGTTGTTATTGATGTATTAAAAACAGCGGACACAAAAGCTCTCAAAGACTTTTTAACATCAAGCGATATTATAAAAGTCATGTTCGCAAGTGAAAATGATCTTTTCATGACACAAAATGTGTTAGGTTATTCAATCACTCCTATAATGGATATTGCTATTGCGCAAAAACTTTTAGGTTTAAAGGTAAATCTATCGGAGTATATAGGAATCGAAAAAAAAGTAAAGGATTCATTCCAAAAAGCGAACTGGCTGAAGCGCCCAATAAGAGACGAACTTTTGCACTATGCTGTAAATGATGTTTTACATCTCCTTGAAATTAATGAAAAATTTGAAAGTGAGTTAAAAGAGAAAAAATTATTTGAGGAGTATGTTAAGGCATCCACTGCTGTTTCTAATAAGAATTTCATTGTTAATCAATATGAACACTACAAGAAAAAATTTCCGGGCTACAAGAGATTAAATAAAGAAAAAAGAAAGCTCGGTAAGACTGTTTGGATTTTTAGGGAATTACTCGGTGAATATTATAACTGCCCGGCCGGCTATATCTTCTCAAGAAAATCGATGAATGATATTATTAATGAGAAAGAGATCATACTAATTAAACTTGAAGACGAGCTTAACCGCAATAGAGGAAACAAAAAAAAAGTCAACATGGCATTTATAAAAAAATTTTATCAGAAAGCGGAAAAAATAGCGGAAGAAGTATAGAATCAACTGAAAATTCATTTAACTGATTTCTTGGTATCTAACCGAATTTCAATTTTTAGTAATATAAAAGACTCTATCATTTATGGAATACAGAAAAATATTATAGCGCAAATTATAAAAGAGATAAAAACTTTTCTACCTAATTCTGGATAATTCTTTTTTATTCTCCCCCATACAACTGCAACAGCAACCATAGAAATAAGCAAAATGAATGTTGAAATTGAACATTCGATAATTCCAAAATTATGATTTACAATTTCATTAATACTGTTACCTCTAAAACGCAATCTGTATATTATCTGAAGGTGAAGCCAGTAAACAAGAAGCGACTCTCTGCTCATATCAAAGAAACAGGATCCGTTAAAATTTCTATTCTTACAATATAAGTATAGGAGATAGAGCAGGATAAATACCACTCCAAGCCTTTGGATAAAGAAGAATGGACTGGGTTTAATCTCAAACCATGCAAATGTTTTGAGCCAATGAATAGCAGGAAAAGATATTGCAATAAACACTAATCCGCCAATTGCCAATCCTTTCATAAACAGTTCCTCTTTCCCTCTATCTCTTGCCCATGAAACTGCAATAGCCGCAACAGCGCCTGAAAACAAAAAACCCAACCATGGGAAAATTGGAAAAAATGAACCATGAATTTCATTAAAATAACATGCTAAAAACAGCGGCATAAATTCGTTAAAATCTATCTGCCAGACTATTGGCGCAGGCAGAACAAATATTAACATTAACAGAACAATCATTAGATTGAATATATTTTCAGATTTAATAATTACTCTTAGTGTTAAGAGAATTAATAAACCTGCTGCAATACATTGTAATACATCCGTATTATAAAAGCTTTTTATCAGATTCTCATCTGTATAGCGAATATTTCCGATTAACGAGAAATATGGTATATGAGTGAGATAACCGACAAAGAATATAAAACCTATTCTTTTTAACTTTTTTCTAAATTGAGGACCAAGTGATCCAAAATCACCCGCTTTATTCATAGAAGATACAATAAATGTAAACCCTGCAATAAAAATAAATGAAGGCGCAACCATTCCATTAATAAAGTTAATAATGTGAAACCATCCATCCTGCCTGATTTCAGGTTTAAGGAATGCATTAAAGACATGTACCTCAACCATAATAATCATTGCTAATCCGCGCATTAGGTCAAGATAATCAAAGTTACCCTTATTGTTCATGATAAATATTCTATATAATTATAAATTTTATTACAGGCGCTTCAAGAAAAGATAATTTTATCTATAATAAAAAATAGACGCAAAAATTAGATCGTCAGAATATACATCAACTCTCTGCAGGGCAATCAATAATTTTTTATGTAGATTCTGTTTTATTAATCAAAATTTAATAAATCAATAAACACCAAAGAAGAGTATGGAATTAATCAATATTACCTTAAAAAAAAATTAAAGATTGAAATTTTCTTATGCCTTTTTTTTATGGTTATATCGCTTTTTATTTGAACTTTATTATTACATATTGTATTAATATTTGCTTCAGAGGAATATAAAATGAGGCTTCTTGCTTAAATAACTTCTATGTATTTAATTTTGAAAATTTTAAATTCAAAAAAGGGAACTAGTCTGTTCCAAAAAATAAGGGCTTAAACTATGGAAATTGTAATTTTAGTATTTTATTTGATTATATTATTGCTCCTCTCTATATATGGAGCAAATAGATATTATGCTATTTATCTCTTTAGAAAACATAGATTTGACTCAATTAAACCATTCTCGGAATTTATAAAACTGCCCAAAGTTACAATACAACTCCCTGTATTTAATGAAAAATATGTAGTAGAAAGACTTGTTGAACATGTGACAAATATTAGATACCCAAAAAACCTGATGGAAATTCAACTTTTAGATGATTCTACTGATGAAACTCAAGAGATTGCAATAAAGATATGCAATAAAAAAAGGGAAGAGGGATTCAACATAAATTATTTACACAGAACCGACAGAACAGGTTTTAAAGCAGGCGCCCTTGAAAATGGACTCAATATAGCAACGGGAGAATTTATAGCAATATTTGATGCAGACTTCCTGCCGCCTGAAAATTTTCTTGAAAGGTCAATACACTATTTTACAGATGAAAAAATAGGAATGATACAAGCGCGATGGGATCATGTAAATAGAAGATACTCCCTCCTCACCGAATGTCAGAGCATACTATTAGACGGTCATTTTATGATTGAACATACTGCGCGCAACAGATCAGGCCGCTTTTTCAACTTTAACGGCACTGCAGGAATATGGAGAAAGAAAACCATAATTGACGCAGGCGGGTGGCAGCATGATACACTTACAGAGGATACAGACCTAAGTTATAGAGCGCAGCTCAAAGGGTGGAATTTTATATATCTCCCTGATTTAACCGTACCGGCAGAACTTCCTATTGAGATGACAGCATTTAAATCTCAGCAATTCAGGTGGGCAAAGGGATCCATTCAGACCTTTTTAAAGCTCAAAGGTACAATAATTAAAGCAAATATACCAATAAAAATTAAAGTTGAGGCATTTTTTCATATTGGCGCAAATTTTGCATATGCGCTTATGACCTTAATGACTATACTAATGCCTATCATACTGGTAATAAGGTTTAGCTATGGCTATAAAAAACTATTCTATCTTGATATACCTGTTTTTATATGCGCAACACTTTCAGTATTTCTCTTCTACTTTTACACTGAATATGTAGTTATTAAAGAGACATTGAGCGTGCAGAACAGATCATTAAGCAAACCCCTTGCCTACCTCCCGCTTGTTGTAGCAATCGGCATAGGATTATGCATTAATAACACAAAAGCAGTTTTAGAGGCGCTCATTCATAAAGAGAGCCCTTTTAATAGAACTCCTAAATATAATGTCTCAGATAATGGTGATAATTCAATGGCTGCAAGGGTAAAAAATGTATTAGGAAATGTCTACAGAACCCGTACTATTGATACGGTCTCTGTAATTGAATTATTTCTTGCGCTCTATATGACTTATGCTGTCTATTTCACATTTAGAAATAACCTGTATGTATCTTTACCGCTTATACTTCTATTTCAGATTGGATTCTTTTATACATCACTACAAAGCTTAGTCCATACGCCAATTGCCGCTATATTCAGCAAAAAGACTAAATAAACACCTCTATTCCCAGCTGTCCCTACAAGGAAGTTGTGTTAATAATAAATCTTACAGAATTCTCATCAACCATGAGTTTTTTTGATATAGCCTCAGGATCCCATCCTTTTTTGGAAAGCTCTCTAACAGTCTTAACAATATTCTCGCTTAGATTTTTAGCAGGCATCATCTTTATATCGCCCTTCACCTGTTTCAAAATAGGGTTATTCTTATCAACAGCCTGTATAAAATCGGAAAACTCTCTCATCTTCATATCAGTCTGATGTAACATATCCTGAAGCTTATTATCCGTAAGATCAATCTCTTTCCTTATCGTCTCAACCTTTGTAAACATTGCATATATCTGCTTAACACGCTCTTCCAAATGGTCGGACAAACCATCCAGTTCATTCAATCTATCCCTAAGCTCTCTTATGTCGCTCTCCTTAGTCTTAAGATTTATAGTCTCTGCTTCTACATGCTTAATATTACTTCCCAGTTTCTCTATACGTTTATCAGTTCTATCAATAACCTTTTCAAAGGCTTTTATCCTGTTATCAATGGTCTGAATTGTAATGTCGGATTTGCTTATTGAACTGAGATTTTGCGAAATCATATCTTCATATTGGTGCAACTCATGGATCCTCTTTTCCACAGCATTATACATATCAGACAGACCGTCAATCCTTGCATTAACAGCATCTATCTTTGATATGTTATCAAAAAATTCATCAGCCTTTTTTACTACATTATTATTAAGATCTATAAGACTTTTAATGTCGCCTTCGATTTCAGAAAGCCTCTCTTTATTAGTATAATATGTTTTTAATTCTTTCTCTGCAACCTTTTTGAGTCCCTTAATCTGATCAACATCAGCAACAAATCTTTCAAATTCTTTTGATTCTCTTTGAGCATTTTCAAGCGTACGGGTTAGATAACCCACAGAATCATTTGCCTTTCTTATTTCATTTAGGCAGTTTTCAAAGTCTGCCTCCTCCTCTTTAAGCCTTCCAAGCATACTGCTAAACCTTGATTCTATAGACCGAAAGTCAGAGTCAATGCTATTAATCTTATCCTCAGCAGTATCAATAAGTCTGCCTTCAAACTCTCTAAATTTATCGTCAAAATCTTCAATCTTCTTTTTTATAACCTCAGATTCCCTTCTTACTGCCTGTACAATTTCATCCTTTTTAGATACTGCATGTATGCTTAAATTATCAATTTCAGTTCTGACCTTATCAACCTCGTTTTCAAATGTACTTATCAATTTACCTTTTGATTCGTCTATATTTGCCTCTACACTTTTAAGTTTATATGTTAATTTATCTATATTGTCATTGATTTCTGTTTTTAGATATGTTGATTTTTGCTTAAACTCATCAAAAAAGGTGTTCTCCATAATATTGAAAGACTCTTTCATATTAGCTATCTGAGTGCTTAAGGAATCAGCACTCTCAACATTTCTGATTAATGGCGATAGTTTTATCTTAAAACCATCTATAAGAAGACTGCCGGAGTCGGATATCTTTGTTTCAAGATCTCTTCTAAGATTATCAATATGTGTATAGAACTCTTCGGAAAGTTCACGCGATCTCTCCCTTAATTTATCTTCAAAATTGCCAACCGAATAAGTAATCTGGCTATTAAGGTTATCAACATTCTCAGTGAAGAATTCCACCTTTTTAGCTATATCTGAAAAATTATCCTTTACAGAGGCAATATATTGTATCTGCTTATTTACATCCTTAGCAGCTGATGATATAACTTTAATATCCTCTTCAGCTTTTTTTAAATTATTCTTTTCAATATCAAGACCCTTTAACCTATTCTCAATCTCAATTATTGATTCGGACATATTTTTAGCAAGAGCACCCGATTTTTTTATTAAAATATCTATCTCAATAGTAGCATCTTGAAATTTACGGCTCTCCTTCTCCGCCATTTTCTTAAATTCACCAAAAACCTTAGATGAATACCTGCGAAGTTTAGCCATCTTAAGATTGGCTTTATCAAATTTTCTAAAACATACCAGCATTATTAAACATGCTGCTAATGTAAGTATATTTATTATCATCTTGCAATCCTTGAAAAGAGATTTACTGTATCCATGATTATAATACGACATAATATCCTACTATAAAAGGGTCAAAAAAGTCAACAAATTTTTATGTCACATTAGATTTTTATGTCTCATTAGATTTTTATGTCTCATTATAAATGATGCAAAGAAAAAAAATAATGCAAAAAAGTTAATTTATAGCTTATTTTATGGCGCGGAATATTAAAGTAGTCTTTCCAATGGTTATTTCATCCCAATCATGGAGAAGTTTTGGTCTAAGAATTTTTTTCCCGTTGAGATATGTCCCTGTATCTGAAATAAGATCATAAAGGTAATATCCTCCCCTTATTCTTCTGATTCTTGAATGTTTATTAGATACATCGTAATCATCGGTAATTTGAATATGGTTTTCTCTGCCGGAGCCTATTGTTATCTCGTTTCTAATTAATTGCAATTTTTCACTTACGCCATGATAATCTTTGGGATGAAGCCATACTTGCGAATATATAACATCAGGCATCTCCACAGGCGCGTTCTCATCAAAACATTCACTCTTCTTCTGCAAATCCTCAATAGACACACCCCGTGAGTATATCCCATGAGCAAATATATTTTTATCCTTATTCTTTACCGAACTTTTACTCCCTCTTTTAATAAATAATATTAAAAGAAATAGAAATAAAATGCAAAAAATAACTAAAAGTATGAAGAATATTATATGCAGGTCTTTAAGGATATCTATATTAAAAAAACTTCTTTCTGCTATAAACTCAGTTGTATCTCGATCTTTAATGTCTCCATACTTTAACCGCACCTCTAATGTATGCTTGCTGTTATCAGCCTTAAGTATGGATTGGTAGTATATTTCATATACATTTTTAATGCGGGATAAAATTATCCTGTATATATCTGCAACATTTTTATTGCTGTTAAAACAGACGCCATCAGTCAATTTTGAAATCCTATTAATAGAATTTAAATCTTTAGAATTAGGCGTTGTAATAAAATATACAGGTATTCCAAATTCTCTTGCGGATTTTACTATGTCATCGCTTGAAAGCACACTCCCTTCATCTTTACCGTCAGTGAATACTACAACGCCTTTCCTTGAACTTTTTATGTTTGACAGGAGTTTTATTGAGTCATAAATTCCATCTAACAGCAGGGTTTTAGAGCCATGCCTTTCAACGCTCTTTATGCTGTTTTTAATAACGCCGCTGTTTGAAGAAAAATTATTGAGCAATTTAACCTCGTCGTTAAACTTTAAAACAGCTATATTATCATCTTCTACAACTGTACCGACTATATCCTCTGCATTTTTCTTTATCTTTTCAAGATAATCCTTGCTGATACTTTTACTTGAATCTATTGCCAAAACCATATAAACAGAGTCAGAAGATGAGGGAAGATTTTTTACATTTACATAATTTACCCTGTAGCCGTCTTCAAGAACCAATATATTCTCTTCATCCAATCCGGATATTCCGTTATTATCAATACCAACTACAGAGAAGTTTACTCTTATCTTTGGAAAATCCTTCTTAGCATTTACACTATTTATATTAATAAACGGACCGGCTGACAACTGGCAGGTTATTGACAATATAAAAGCAATATATAGTAATCTTTTTTTCATCTATACTTCTTAAATTGATATATTTATTTTTTTTATTATCGGCATTGTAACTGCTATAGTATAATTAATAAACTTTAAGTAATTTGATTTATTAAATTATGCAAAGTTAATGCTCAGGTTTATGCTGCAACCGTCTATGATTCTGAAATCGCATTTTTAAGAATCTTCACCTCTGAAGTTTTAAGGATACGGTGATCACCCTTATTTAACCTGCCGAGCGAAATCGGACCATAACCCGTTCTCTTTAGCTTTAATACATTGTAACCAAGATTCTTAAATGAATAGCGTATCTGTCTCTTCTTGCCTTCGATTATAATTACCTTAACAAATAGACGCGACTTTTCTGTGATTGAAACCATAGCAGGTTTAGTCTTAGTCTTAATCTGGTGAACAAAATAACCTTTTTCAATAATTAACCTGTGACTCTCCTCTAAGGGTTTGTCAAGTTGAACAAGATACTCTTTTTTAACCTTAAATGACGGACCTGTGAGCTTATGGGCAAGTTTTCCGTCATTAGTCAAAAGGAGCAGCCCCTCTGTATCTTTATCGAGTCTGCCGATTGGAACAACGCCTGATCGCTTAAACTTCTCAGGAATAAGATCCATTACAACAGCTCTGCCCTTTTCATCGCTGAGAGTAGTGATATATCCCTTAGGCTTATTTAACATTAAATAATATGATACATTAATTGTTTTAAGTATTTCGCCGTTGTATTTGACAACATCGGTTTCGCCGTCAACGATAGTAGAGAGATCTTTTACGGTTTTGCCGTTTAACTTTATTTCACCTGAGAGTATAAGCTCTTCAACCTTTCGGCGAGAACCCAGACCGCAGAGAGTAAGGAATTTATTTATTCTAACCTTCATTTTCTTTCTTTATATTATCACCTGAGTCATTGCTGTCTTGAGGATTACTTTTTTCAATCTCGGTTTCGGCTTCAGGATTAATATTTATCTTTTTAAATCTTATTTCATTCGTTTCGGATTCACGAATTAAAGTATATTCATCCCCTCTTTGAAAATAGTTCAGATCTCCTTCAAATGATGTTCCTTTTAAGAATATTATCCGGCTATTATTAAAATCGAAGTTATACTCCCCTTCAATCTTTCTTTGACTTCCCTTAAAATAAGACTTATATTTTCCATCCTTATATATCTCAAGACAATGGTTTGTAAAATCATTAAATTTATTAATACTCCACCATTTCCCATGAAGAGCTTCGCCAAGCACAGACGTCTCTTTTTCCCAAAATTCGCTCAAGTATGACGCAACATGCCCCTTATCCGAATCTTTTAAAATATTCATATTACTCCCAAAAACCCATCCGGAAATTCCATTAGCCAATTTTATCTTATACCAATAATCCTGCGCCTTGCCGACGGTTTTCATTTCACTCGACTTGCCGATAACCTCCCCCACTTCACCTTTTTTCAACTGGGCAATCCGAGATGTAAATATTAATGGATCTATCCTAAGAGCCGTATTTGGAGTTATAATAACTGCTAACGGATTTTTTTCAATATTTTCAGGAATTACATAAGCATCCGAATCATTTTTATTGCAATTTGCCGTAAAAATTACAAAAAACAACAACAGTAAAATAAAATAGTATTTTTCAAATTTCATGATTTTTCCATCTCTCTTATAGATAATAATTGATAATTTCCGTACTATATAGATGTCAATAAAAAATCTTCTATTTTATCAATCTAAACTCTACCATATAAATATTAATCTAAGCTCTATTATATAAAAAAATCTTGACTCATAAAACTTAAGATGTTCATTTAAAAAAATAAAATATAAAGGTTAATTTGTAATGAAAATAAGATACTTTTTTCAAGAAAATATATTTACAATATCCAATTTCCTGACTATATTAAGAATTTTAATAATCCCGTTTCTTGCATATTTCATGTATTTAGAACATGTTACAGAAGATTCGACATATAGGTACCATCAATTTATTTTCTTTATTATAATTATATTATCCGATGCTTTTGACGGCTTTTTGGCAAGAGCTTTTAATCAAATTACCAAACTTGGACAATATCTTGATCCGATTGCCGATAAAATATGCCTTCTCTGTATTGGCTTTTACCTTGTCAGTTATAAAGGTTTTCCATTGTGGATGCTCCTTATTAGTCTGTTTAGGGAATTGTTTTTTATTATTACAGCGCTCTTGCTTTTCTATAGAAGAGATATTGAGGTAAAACCTAATATACTGGGGAAAATAAGCGTGGCTTGCATGGCTCTTTCGGCAATAATATATATTCTCTCATTAGATTATATGATATTCCCGGGTATGAGCATAAAGGAATTTTCAATTCTCCTTATCCTTATATTTTATATCTCCGGTTCTATCTTTGATGTTAAAAAATATTCAGTTTATTACAATAAAAAAAAGCATTAGTCTCTCGCTGCTTTTATTGATTATAACTCTTTTTTCTACGGGAGCTTCAACAGAAAAGAGTGTGTCAATTATTGATATATATGGGAGAGATTATATCCCCCTTGACGAATTGGTAAAGGTCTTTTCCATAGAACATAATTTTGATCCTGTTTTTCAAAAAGGAAAGCTATATCATAAAAGTCATTATATGATATATAAGACGGGTTACTCATGTATAATCATTGATAACTCAATAGCTTATTCCGAATATCCCGTAATAAGATGGAAAGGCGGTATTTTTATACCGATAGACCTTGCAAACACACTTCTTGATAATTTTTATAATAAAGATATTCAGCGTAAAAAAAATAAGCTGGTAATTTTAGAAGACGAATATTCGGATAAAAAACCTGATAAAGAAATAATTCTACAAAAGAAGGAGAAAATAGGTTTTATTATTCTTGATGCAGGTCATGGAGGAAAAGATCCCGGAGCAATCGGCAAAGGCGGAGTTATGGAAAAAAATATAACCTTAACACTCGCTAAGAATGTTGAAGCTCTTCTAAAAAAGAAAGGTATAAATATTAAAATAAAACTAACAAGAACTACAGATAAGTTTATAGAGCTCTCGGAAAGGGCAGAGATTGCAAACAGGGAATTAAAAAAAGGAATAAACGGAACATTTGTAAGCATTCATGTTAATGCCTCAGTGAGTAATAAAATATCCGGCTTTGAGACTTATATGCTGTCGCAAAATCCAACAAATGAAGAAGCAAGAAAAACCGCAGCTCTCGAAAATAATGTGGTAATTCTTGAAAATCAAAAAACCGGCGGCAAGAAATACAATGATATTGATTATATTGAAGCATTGATGATTACAACACAGATACAGAGAGAGAGTCTGCTTTTAGCAAATTCGGTTCAGAATAATTTAAAAACGAAAGTAAAAGAATTCAAGTCAAGAGGGGTTAATAAAGCTGATTTTTTTGTACTAAGGGGCGCGCTAATGCCTGCTGTTCTTATTGAGGTTGGGTTCATCACTCATCCTAAGGAGATGGAATATTTACAAAGGTCCGACTATCAGGAAAAATTAACAGCAGGTATAGTTGACGGGATTATTAATTTTATTAATCAGTATAACAAATTAGTTGATTAAATTTTTGAATTATTGACAAAATTAAATGTCGAATTATAGATAGTTATAATTTATTATATGTTGGTTTACTCGTAGAATTATTAAAAATTACACAATCTTACAAGGAAAATTCTTAGAAAAACTTTTAAAGGTAAAAATGAAAATTTCTGATATAAAAAATAAAATTACTTCAACCTTTGGCAAACTAAAGGAAAAATTATCATATATATATAACAATATAAAAAAATATATAAATGATACCAAAGAAGAGATGGCAAATAATGAAAAAGAGGAAAACAGAATATATATCCTTGTAACGGCATCAATCTTTTTATTTATTTATATTATGTTCTCTTATCATATTGATAAGAATATATTCAATATATTTCCGTCAATCCCTCTGCTTGAAGATAAAACGACTATTAATATCTATATACCGTCAGAAGGATGTAAGGAAATTTTAACCGAAAAAAGAGAGATATATTCAAAGCTTAAAGACGAAAGCCTTATAAAAAGGTTATTTGAACTTGTTTGCGCCGGATCATATTTTGAGAATACTTCGGAAAATGTACCTGTAGATTTTTTGATTAAAACGATATGGATTGCAGATGAAAAAAACGGAGAAGGAAAAATATGCGTAATAGACCTGTCTCCGATAATGCTTGATAAAGATATAGTTGTAGTGAAGGGCTCAGAGCAGATGTTTAAAGACGCGTTAGAGAAGACCATTACAAGCAATATGCCTGAGATTAAAAAAGTTATACTCCTTGAAAAGGGGGTCCCTTTTAGGAAATTATGGGAGATGTGAATCCTACAAAATCGGTTTTTACGCCAATGCTCTTATAGAAATTTTCTCTACTTCCATCTTTTCTAAGATAAATTCAGACAAAAGAAACTCATTATATTCTTTATAAAATTTTTTCTTTCTTTTTGGATCACTATTAATAATTTTAAGGTTTAAAATTTTGGTTTAAAAAAGTTCTAAATGTTATAAAAATTAGTTGACAATATGCAGTGTAGTGCATATATATTAAAATATGTGGAATATATATGCAACGGATGAATATTTGACATGGTTCTCATCTTTGTCGGAATACGACAAGGAAGAAATTAATTTCAAAGTTCGGCTATTAGAAGCATTTGGTCCAAATTTAACACGACCTCATGCGGACACATTAGAAGACGACAAAATAAAAAATTTAAAAGAATTAAGAATAAAAACAGATAAACATATTTTTAGAATAGCATATTATTTTAATATTAGACGAAATGGTATATTATTAACAGGTGGAGATAAAAAAGGAAAAGATCAAAAATTATTTTATAAAAAATTAATTAAAGAGGCAAAAGAATTAATAGAATTATATGAAGGTTATAAATGGTAAAAGGAGAAACAACATGACTAAAAAACTAAGAAACGCAATAAAGGCAATGGAATCTGTGATGTCACCTGAATCTATTGAACGTTCCCGTAAAAAAGCCGAACAGGAAATATTTGCTATAAGGTTAGGAATGTTGAGAGAAAAATGCGGCTTAAAGCAAAATGAAATAAAAAATTTTAGCCAAACATCTGTTTCGAGACTTGAAAGGAGAAAGGACATAAAAATATCAACTCTGATTGATTACTTAGATGGTTTAGGTATGGGATTGGAAATAAGAGCATATCCAAAAAATAAAAAAACTAAAATAGAAGAAACGCTATTAAAAATATAAAAGCGTAACAATTTACCAAAAAAGATTTTTAGGAGTGGACGCTGTTTTAAAAATCAAATGTCAAAAGAATATGATGCCGACAGGGTAATTCCATAAATTGTATTCTTTATCGATAGAGGAAAAAATTTAGCCTCATCATATTTTGTCTTAAAATACTGGTACCTGCCGCCGAGACTTATAGCTGTTGATGCGCTCGCTATATAATATGCAATTGATAAATTTGAATTAATACCATAATCATTAATTCCCGCATCAAAACTAAAGTTTCGCGCGCCTTTTACATCAACCTTTTCCGTTCCCCAGCCGGAGAATCCCGACAGGGTCGCAAGGAGAAACAAATTACCTGCAACAGGGAAAGTCGCACTTATTCCCAATCCGCCTCCGATAAATTCATGTTTGCCGTCATTTACGAGACAGCCTATATGGGCTGTCTGATAAGTAATACGCAGGCAATCATATATGTCAAACAATTAGTTATATAACACGTCATTGCGAGCCGTGTTAAAGTTCACCTGATAAAACAATGTAAACTCGGCGTGGCAATCCAGTGGAATAATTTAAACCTCTGGATTGCCACGCGAAAGTTACATAATCTATACTAAAACATGGTTGAAGCGCTCGCAATGACGCAGGGATGACGCAGGAATGTACTAATCGTTTACTCTTGTAACTTATTGGACAGTGCACCTACGGTGTATTTCCGTACCCGTACGGTATTATGAAACAATATTTGTATTAATCATAAATCTCTATCTTCTTCTATTTTCTTTTTTATCTCTTCCTGACTCAACCCTTGCTCTATAAGGTTTAATATATAATTTTGGACTTCTTTCTTGCCTTTTTCAAGGCCTTCTTCAATACCTTCTTTGATACCTCTTTCAAGACCTTTTTCAATGCCTTCTGCAATACCTTCTTTCTTACCTTTTGCAATGCCTTTTTCAAGGCCTTCCTGTATTCCTTGACGCTTTGCAGTAACTAACTTACTTTGGGTATCAAGCTGATATTTGTATTCACTCATAAGACGAGCGCGTTCTATCTCGTCCTTGCTGATGTTCTTTAGTATCTCGCTTGCCATGGCTATCCCCTCTTCAAGTTCTATTATTTTGTTTATTTCACTGCGTTTGCTTTTGTCTGTCAAGTACTTAAAATATATTGCCCACCGCTCCTGAGCGCTCATCTCATCTATGGGATTATCTATTATCTTTTCTAACTTGGAAAGTTCAAGCGTAATTATACGGCTTTTCCCGTTTAAAGATAC
>WRGT01000033.1 GCA_009787025.1 Spirochaetota bacterium | reverse complement strand
TTTAGTCCGCTCTGTGGATATTCTATCACTCCCGGCGCTGCAAACGTTGGAATTTCATATGAACTTATTTCTCCGTCTGCTGCATTACGGTATATATATGAAAAATCCATAATAAAAGATGCATTTCTAAAAAGCGATTCACCTGTATAGGAATTACCGGATGACCTGTCATGCTTATCTTTTGCATATATTACATGTACATTCCCTGATAATACAAAAATTATTGTTATGGAAACTATATTCTCTTTGATTTTTTTTAACTTTCCCATCTCTATTTTACACCCGTATCAATTTTCATTAAAGAAACTCTCAAAAATACTTTAAACAAAAAATCATGGCTCGATTTCTTCATCCGGTTCAATCTCAGGTTCAACATTATCAACCCAGAGAGATTGATCCCAATATGTAATATCAAAAACTCCATTCTCAAAATATTGACTCTCATTCATCTTGTCCATAACGTCTTTGCATCCGAACATGGAGAGAAAAAACACCGCTAAGAGTACGCAAAATATATATCTGATCATCAATAATCCCCGCTAAAAAGTAATCTTTAAACCTGCATCCAACCCATATACATAACCCTTTCTCCCCTCTTGCCCGGCTATATACGAAAATAAAGGCGCTGCAACCAAGCTATATCTGTCATGTAACAAATAACTCGTTTCAACCCTTGCTGTAATCACAGGATTAAAAAAGAAACCCCTCTTATATTCATATCTGTTAGATGCCCGAAAGTAAACCCGGTCATATTCCATTATACTGAATATCCAGCCTCCGCCTATTGCAGGTATTATTTTTAATTTATAAGAAACATTAATATAATACGGTATATTTACGCTTAAAGGAAACATAAAGAGCGAATTAATCATTGTCTTCTCTGTTTGAAAATAATATCCTCCAAATGTCAATAAAAGCCAAAACGGTCTTGTTAAATAGACATTGAGATTAAATCCAAATCCACTGCCTGCTCCCCTTTTCTTCAAATCGCCTTGCGGGTATAAATACGACAGACTAAAAGATCCGTCTGTCTTCTCTGTAATTTCAGAATGACCATGATATACCCGCGATATTGAATCGCCTCCATTGATAAATATATTGTCAAGTTCTCCGTCAATATCAGTATCTGCCGGCTGTATTATCTCAATATTGCCGCTTTTAACATCTACTGCCATGATTGTAACATTAAACTTGGCGATTTTATCAGTTACATATTTTTTTTCATTCTCGCTTATTGTTGCAAAGACTATCTTCTCAATTCCCGCCTTAACTCCAACCCTCATCATCCATGATGTTAATGACTCATTTGCTCTGCGCTTAATATCTGTCATTGCCTTGTCCATATCCTCTAACGAGACAAGCTCTAACAAAAGACTCTTGGATATTTCATAGTGAATCAGCCTTCTTAAAGAATCTGTCTTCTCAGCCGCATATTTACACGACAGGCACTCAACATATCCAACGCCTATAAGTTTATCAGCCTCTACCTTTGCAGCAAAGACACTGCTGCTAATAAGCATAAAAAGTCCAATACAAACAAGTAATATATGTCTTCCAAAAGTTTTCAAGTAATAAAAACCCGGTTATTTTGCCCTTATAATATAATAAACATAGGCATTTTTTGGTCTGTTGTCTGCGCCGGTCGGGACAACAAGTGAAGCATCAAAACCTACTAGATAGTCACCGCCCCCCGAGGCTCCCATATCATAACGTCTATTAGTATTATAAAAAGCTCCTTCGACAATTGGGTTGCCTTCAGTCCCTCCAACTGCTCCAGTAATATTCCTAATCGTATCCCCTTGATAACTCCCTACGTTATTCCCTGTATTTCCTCCGGGATATAAACTAATCCTATTCCCTCTATCTTCATCTACAGCTTCATTCACAACATGTTGTTCTTTGGTATCTATGTCAATCTCTACATCAATTCCTGCTTCTCCATTGACTCATCCTCTATTAACTCCTCTTAGAAACCTTCCACGCAGATCAGGAAGGCGAAACTCATCATCACTCTCCTTACCCCATGAAAATCCTATTGCATCAAATAAAGTCCCGAATGTATCTTTGTTCATAACTCTGCCGTCACATACAAGCCATCCTTCGGGAACTCTATTTTCAGGTCCTGCAAACGAAACTATTGAACCTACAGGCGGCATAAGAGCAAAGTTGTCGTTTATCTCAGACGAACGGATAAGCGTTCTTTGTTGAAATATAGTAAATTTTTTCTCTGCTGCATATAGAACAACACTCGTCAAAAATAGAATTACAAATATTATAATTACATTTTTTCTTGAAAAGAATCTCCTTACATTCGCAATCAACTTATCGTCTATGTTGATTTCTATCTTCATAAAATTACCGCCATACAATTTTTTATCTTTAATACATACTAAACCAATATCTGTTAAATCTTAGTCATTGCTATTTTCAGGTTCGCCAAATGCCCTGACTATATTTGTATTTACCTGTTTATTTATTGCCGATATCTCCCTTATCCACCTCTGTCTTTCATAATGG
Source organism: Spirochaetota bacterium (assembly GCA_009787025.1). Lineage (GTDB taxonomy): Bacteria > Spirochaetota > UBA4802 > UBA4802 > UBA5550 > WRGT01. Next base: position 15,581 of record WRGT01000033.1, on the reverse strand, counting down.
CTCATCGACATTATCTCATCTCTTGCCCAGTTAAAATGATACGCTATATATGCCACCTCGCGATAGATTCTCTCCGAGAGGTAGCTTACAGCTCCCCCGCAAGGCGCAGTTCTCCCTGATAAATCTCCGAGCACTGTTCACATTTAATTGGAAATCTTTTAATAACGCTGTGATTTATCTGATTCAAAAAATCCAACAAAAATGCAAAGTTTTTTGTACTCAGATTTTCAATTATTTTTGCATTTAACATTCTATGAGGTCCAAGGCTTGTTATAACCCTTCCAAGCAGAACTACATAAAAATATGACGGATTTTCAACTACGCGTATATCAGAGTTCAGATCAACTAAATCCTTTACTTTAATCAGTCTCATTACACCCTTAGGCTTTTCACCGCCCTTTTCCATAGGCTCCGGCAGAACAAACTTAAAATCTGTCTTTAATTTCATAATCTCCTCAACAATCTGTTAAAATAAACATCTATGTATTATTTGCTGCACAAGATAACTCTTTAACTGCTCTTTAATTTTTTATCTATCAGAGTATTCATCCTTGATATTAAATCCTGAGTTATTGGTTCATAAGCAAATTCATCCCATATTTCATTAATTATTTCATTGGACCTTTCCGTATATTCCTCAGGAAAAGTAAACTCCAATGAGCCTGTCTTCTTGTTATATGCTACATACTCAGCCATAAATCTACTCTATCTCAAGATTTGAAAAGCGTTTATAGGTTTCTCCATGTACATCCGGTTCGTCTGCTTTAAGGTCCATTTTTATCTCGCTATGTGCATTAGATGTCATGCCTTTAACCTCAACCTTTCTGTCATCAAAGTTAAAGAAAACCTTCTCATCCTCAATTGTAAAGGATTTTAATTCTGAAAACGAATAATCCCTTTTCAGTTGAGATATTAAGCTGCAAAAACTCTCATGCTTAGTTAATATAGAACTGTTATTTTTATCATTAATATTTGATTCGTTTACACCAGCATCTTTTTCGTTATTGATTATGTACCCGTCAATAACATATACTAAGGCATCAAGAAGCGTCTCATTATCATACCGGCTCAACGCCTGTTTAAGTTCATCAATAGTCTTATAAGTATTTATAAATTGTGATGCTATTATATTGCTCATTTAGTTATCGAACCTGCAATTAATAAGTATAGAACCGTTAAATATATCCGGGTCATATTCAATACCACGGAAAACCGAACCGACAATCAATGATTTGTTGAAAAGAGCCTTTTGTAATCCCCAAAAATTTTTCTCCATATCAATCATAAACTCTGAGTTTATAATTACAGAATTTTCACAATTGAATTTGTAAAGTTCACTCATAGAAAATTGAGTCTTTACAATACGGCAATGGCACATATTAATACTTTCAGCAGAACAGTCGGCTATTAAACACCTGTATAAATGAGAAAATGACAAGTCGCCCTTTATTAAACTGCATTGATTAAATGACACATTCTCAAAAAATGAATGGGCAAAGCTGCCGTTATTTAAATCAGACATGACAAAATTGGTGTTATAATAACTCCCGTTCCGTATTGATATCTTCTGCATATTGTTCTTTTCAAAAACAACATCAGATATAATCAGCCCATCCCATTTCATAGAAGATATATCATTATTTGTAATAGTAAATTCCGAAAATCTTCTATTCTCTTTATATTTTATATCTAATAAAGCTCCGGTGTTGCTGCCGAATTCCATCATAGCAAGAATCATCCCCTATTTCTATATCTTTGATTCTCTTTCTTCTAAAATAAAGTTCAATTCGGAAAACAAATCCGTAAGGTCTGTTGAATTTACATGACCGCAATTGGGACATTTTGTAATAACATTCTCATTATAATCAGAATTGAGTTTATTGTACAGCATCTGAAGATATATAAAGTCCGCCTCATACAGGTTTTCAATGATCTCAGGAGTTATCTCCGTTAATGTGCCAAGCGACTCTAACACGCGGCTGAACAGCAAACAATCTCTGTATCTGGTCTTGAGTTTACTCTGAGCGCTGTTGTTTATCTCTATTTCATCAAGGGCGGTTGCCAGCCGCATCTTACCTTTTCTGTGAAATACGCCTTTATCGTCTTCATAGCCAATCGGCAGATAAAATTCATACTCTTTAAATGACATAATATTAACTTCTTTCGGTCTTTATTTTATTTACTGTTGATTCCTTTCCGGCAACTGAAAAATATTCAGCCTTCTTCTCTGTTACTAAGACCTCACCGATCTCAAGCTCCAAATCTTTAGTCAATTCCATACATGAAGGTCCTGACACGCCTTGTACCTCAAGTTTGACAGTTCCATCAGGCGCAATATCTATTACAAGTTCATGATGTTCCATAATACCTCTTTTATAAAATCATATTTCAAGTTTAGCTTGAGACTCTTCGCCAAAAATTTCATCAGAAAATGTTACCTCTGACGCCTTACGCGCCCTGTTTTTTGCCCATGTTCTGATTCTGTTTATCTCTTCGCTCATTGTCTGAGACAATGGAAACAGTTCGCTTATGCTGTGAAGAAGTCTTTCATCAGACAACTCTATGCCGGAATCGAATGCATCATACAACGCAGAGATAACAATCTGCTCTATCTCTGCACCCGAGTATCCGCTTGTCTTTTCAGCCAGCAATGGTATATTAAAATTTTTTATGTCTCTTTTACGTTTTTCAATATGAATCTTAAATATCTTTTCGCGCTCAGCCTTATTGGGAAGATCAATGTAAAATATTTCATCAAACCTCCCTTTGCGAATAAGTTCAGGAGGCAGTTGAGATACATTATTAGCTGTAGCAACAACAAATACCGGACTTGTCTTCTCCTGCATCCATGTAATAAACGTACCAAAGACTCTGGCTGACGTACCAGCATCAGTAGCGCCGGATGATTGTATCCCGGAAAAACCCTTTTCCAGCTCATCTAACCATAGAATTGACGGCGCTATAGCTTCGGCAGTAGAAATTGCATTTCTCACATTTTCTTCACTGCTGCCGACAAGGCTTGAAAAGACTCTTCCAACATCTAATTTTAAAAGCGGCAATCTCCATAAATTGCTTATAGCCTTTGCTGTTAAAGATTTACCACAGCCGGGTATGCCTATTAATAAAATCCCTTTTGGCTGTGGCAGTCCAAAATCACGAGCCTCAGGTGTAAAGGCATTAGTTCTTTTATGAAGCCATGTTTTTAAATTTTCTAATCCGCCGACATTCTCAATATCTTCATCTGTTTTATAAAACTCCAAAACGCCAGATTTCCTTATAATCTGCTCCTTTTCCGACAAAATAATATTGATATCAAACTGTCCGGTCTGAACAATAGAACGCGCAAAAACATTTTCTGCCTCTTCAGAAGTAAGACCAAGGGCAGCTTCCAAAACCTTTTCCCGTTTATGTATATCATTGTAAACTTCAATTGTTTCAGGATTATCCACTAAACGAATTACCTGTCCTATTATCTTATTCAATTCATCACGACGGGGAAGATCAAATTGAATAATGGACATCTCTTTTTCAAGTTCTTGAGGTATTTTTAACATTGGAGAGAGAATGATGATATTCTTATTATTCGCCTGTGTTTTAAGACTCTTGTTCAGGTCACGCAGACGTCTTATAACAACAGCATCTTGCAAAAACGGATGAAAGTCACGAAGAACAAAAAATCCGTTGCTGTCTGATTCATCTATGAAATCAAGGGTCTTTAGCGGCTCTCTAAGATCATCTTTAGAAAAATTATCATCACCTTGAAGCCCTTGAGTTATAGACCAAAAGAATACCTTTTTTGAACGATTAAGCGCAATTTGCTTTAGCACAGTTTCTACCCTTGTCTCTTCGCTGGAGACTATATATATGAGTGAATATCTCGCTCTTATTAAGAACTCAATCTGTTTATCTGCGGATATATGTATTCTCTGTTTAACCATAGCCTTTATTCATTTTTATCACTGTTTATATTTACAGAACAGGCACTCATCCCAATTGTCTTTCATACGCTGTTTGCACTTAGGACATTTGCGCTGAGATATGCCCAATTCCTTTCGGGTCTTCCGCAGCTGCAAGATATACACAACAGCAAAGACAACTATGACTATCACAATTAGTACAATTATGATTATTATTACAATGGTTGAAAGCGGTATCTTTTCAGCGACAAAGTTTTTAAAAAAACTTGATTCGCTCTCCTTTACAATTGCTTTAACCTGCAGTTGATGCAGTTGATTATCTCCTTTAACATGACCTACATGAAATTTTAATCTATATCCAAATAAAACCTGACGGGTAACAAGCTGCATCATCTTTGATGTTTGGTTAAGCTGCGGAGCATAGATATAATCGCCGCCGGTATGAATTGAAATATTATTGATTTTAGCTAAATTCTGTCCTGTCATTATCTTTAGACCTATTGAATATACAGGTATATTTGCCTCATCAAGTACATTAAGCATCTGTTCATCGTTATATCTGCTGCCGCTATCTCTGCCGTCAGTCATTATGATTATGACTTTCCGTTTAAATTCGCTGCTGTTCAATCTTCTGGCAGAGAATACAAGCGCATCATACATATGAGGATTACCGCCAAGAGCCTCTATCTTTGTTATCTTCTCAATAAGGCTTTCATTTTTCTTTTCAAATTCAAAGACTGCCTTCACCTCTTCGGCAAACACATAAACCGAAAGAACATCCTGGTCACGCAATGATTCAAGCAGGGCTATTGCAGCTTTCAACTGTTCTTCAATGGATTCACCCTCCATCATGCCGTTTCCTACAATGAGCAATGAATAAGCCACACCTTCATCAGTATATTGAAAACCTGCAACATCCAATCCTGAAGGGATTTCTTTGCCATCAACTGAAACAGCAAAATTCCCTCTTACAAGTGATATTAATGGTTCATGGTTATTGTCACTAACAGATACATAAACCTCCATCAATGGATACTTTTTTGTTACAGGTTGTTCTATTCTTAATATAATATTGTTTGGATTTTTTGATTTATCGGTCTTCTCTTTTTGAGCAGACACGGCAAAACCGTAGCTGATAAATACCAGACACAATATAGAGATAAGCCTCTTTATTCTTTTCATAATACTCCCATACCTAAATACATTTGAATTTAAATTCGACATTGGCAAGTTTAATAATATCGCCGTCAATTATATGATGATTTGATATCTGGCGGTTATTTACAAACGTACCGCCTAATGACCCTAAATCAGTAATAGTATAATGGCCATGTTCAAAGCTAATCATGGCATGGTGACGCGAGATAGAATTAAACAGCGTTCTTACTTCACAATCTACGCCTGTACCGACCTTGTTTTTCCCTTCATGAATAGTTAATATGATATTTCTTGAATTCTTTTTTTCATCTAATAAAACCAGCCATCCAATTACCGGAGACAAGCATATTGGACATTTTTTCCATGATGGGTCCATCATGTGACCCTCTTTACAAACCTTCTTTCTAAAAAAATACATATATATTCTCCTTTACTATAGGCGTTGGAATAACCAAATAGTACCGAAATTATCCCTTCCGGTATCACTCAACTCAAATGAGATCCTTACAGTTGAGTTTCTGATAAGCTCCTCTCTGAAAACAACCGACAGATTTCTCCATCTTGCAGATGTATCAAAACCATCTATTATCAGGTTCTGTACATATGTATCATCTAAAAAGACTTTAACCTCATAATTGCCATGATATATATCTGTGCGTCTTATCATAAGAAGCTCTTTACGCCGCACCAAATTACGCGCATCAAATGATACCCGGCCATGTATGTAGCGCTGTATTGTATCTATAACCTGAACACCATCAGGATACGAAAAATCACTTCTTGTCGAGGTAAAATCTTTCATATCTGTCAGCTCAAAATTACTGCGCGGCTTTGTTTCGGGATCATTAAAATCAAGAAAATCTACAAGTGCATAACGCTTGTCCTCTACAATCAGCACCCTTGGCATTGGAGCGCTCATGTATGAAATATCCTCAAGTGTAATCTTTTTACTATCTATTAGATTTCTTAAGCTTTTAATCATCAGGTCATTACACTTAATTATCTTGTCAAGAGTTTCTAATTTCCCATCATAATATTTAATTAACTCACCCATTTCAAAAAGGCTGTTTCTATAGTCATTAAAACTTAAATTAGATGAGTATATGCGCTTCTCCTCAACACGCTCATACTCAAGCATCTCAAGCGCTATAAAACTATTAATGTCATATATGGGATAAAATATATGAATAATATCATTAGCCTCAACTTCACCGCACTCAACAAGCATTTTACCTGTAAGTGCAATAGTCTGCATATCCCTCATACCTTTAAGATTTGTAATATCATTAACAATAATCGCAGTCTCTTTTGTGGATTCCAAAGTGTCTGCTATAGATCTTCTCAAATATGGTGATAAACTTGGACGTGCAGTCTTTATCCAACTGACAAAGCGCGTATCTATTTCATTTTTATCAGGATTTGAAAAATCAACAGGTATATTTATCTCTTTTATTTCACCTGTCTCTTCATCATCAAGACGAATTCTGCCGATTTCAAGATTTACAACATTATCCGGCAGGTCGGTTGTTACCTCAACAACAGCTGATTCAACTTTCTTTTTATACCCTTTATAATCAGGATTTTCAATACTTTGATAAAAATCCTCCAGAACTTCTTTGTAGTGTATAACCAAATAGACAGTTGTCGGCAGCTTAAATTTTTTATAATCTATTATCTTAGCCTGTGTTTCATATAAAAACAGACTCCTGCCTAAACCATCTATTGCAAGACCGATTCCAACAAGTATAGTGAGGTTTCCACTCTTCTTTATTGGCGTTATCTTTAATTCTTCTCCAATCCCGGGAACAACTCCATATCCATGAAACAGGCGGTTGTACATCTGTTCTTTATGAAAATGATAATCTTGAATATCATTCCAAAATTGGTGACCGGCCATTAAGCCTGAAAAAAAATTAGGCCGCCTGAATTTATCTACTCCATAATTCATATAATTAACCATTGTAATATTATTTAGCAAATACTTATTTTTAAGCATATAAAAATAAGTATGCCATTTTAGTCATAAAACACTATCTTGAATTTATTCCTGCTTAAAATAATTTTATAATCTACATTAAATATCCAAAGAACATATGTTAAAAAATCAACATTTTTTTACTATACTCATATGTTTTTATCTATAAATAACTTAATGCTTTAGTTATTCATCATTAAATAATTTAATAATGCTCTATTTTTTTAATACTTTTTTAACAGCAGAAAGCCCTTTTGACAATTTCTTGGTGCTATCAACCTTCACTTTACTTGCTATTTCAGTTTTTTTCTTTAAAATCTTAACTTTAGATTGCTCTGCTTTATCCTTACCTGAACTTCTTGATTTAATTGTAAAAACAAAATCACTGCATAAATCGTCACTACTTGCAATATGAATTATTTGGCTATACTCCCTGTTATAACTTTTTGGCAGAAACACAATGCCGGCTCTAATAATTCCATTAGATGCAATAATCACAGGAAGCCGCGGCAAAGGAGAAATTTCAAATGCTGCAGATGAATTTTTTTTCGATATTGAATTTAACACAATATCAGATGTACTATTATTCGCAATATATAATACTATACTCGTCTTCTTTCCACAGGCAGATATTCCAATATCAAAAATACCATTATCATAAATTGGCATTCTATGACTTTCCGATATGCCATTTATTGATCCCGATAGAGAGATTGAGGGTATTCCATATCCATTTAATTTAACGGTAAAAATTTTACTCTCAAAATCATTGCTCTTGATGACCAATGTTGTATTATATAGACATATCTTTTTAGGATTAAACTGTACACCAAATGTGATACTGCGTTTTGATTCAATCTCAATCTTCCCATCTATAGGGGAAGTAATTACAAAATCTTTACTGTTTGATATGGATACCTTTGAAACAATCAGCGCTGCATCTCCGATATTCTCTATCTTGAACATTAAGAAAGAACTCTTATCAGGCGCCGTACCATCAAAAGTTACTATGCTGTCGTTTGATAAAGCAGAACTCTTAGAAAGACACTCAATCCTTATTTTTGGTCTTGGAGCGATATATTTAATTGAAAAATGAGAGGCTTTGCTTACATTGCTTACATTACCTGCTGCATCCCTTCCCCAGGCATAAAGCGTAATAAGCGAATCCGAATCGGCTAAAATTTTAAATTTTCTTGGTTTAAACTTTAACCATCCCTCATCAGAAATATTCGGTTTTCTGCTTGATTGAGTTATTTTCCATCCTGTTATACCTATATTATCTCTGCCTCTGAGCCCTGCTATTGATACATCTCTTTTGCTTATTATCTCTGTCTCTTTTGAATAAAATTCTGTAATCTCAGGCGGATCAATATCATAAACAATATTTACAAATGAATTATCATTTATGCTGCTGATATTCCCTGCTCCGTCCTTTGCCCAGGCATAGAGTGTAATATTAGAACTAATATCTGCTGAAATATTATATACAAATGGTTTTGATTTTGACCATCTATAATCATCTGTACTCGGCTTCTCGTCAGATTGAGTTATCAGCCACTCTTCAACGCCGATATTATCTGCCGCCTCTAAACATCCGGTGTGTGGTGACGTATGGTAGAGTCTCTTCAACGCCGATATTATCTGCCGCCTCTAAACTTTTAATCAAAATCGCACTTGATGATGTTGGACTCTCCGTAGATATTCTAAAATCAGTGATTACCGGCGGATCAATATCATAAACAACATCAAAATGTGAATCCTTACATATAGTGCTGACATTCCCTTCTCTATCCTTAACCCATGCATAAAGCGTGACATTACCACTCTTTTCAACACTCAGATCATAGAATGCAGGTATATAATCGAGCCATCCGGGATCTTCTGCTGAGGGTTTCTTCATAGACTCTGTTATTAACCACTCTAACCCTTCAAAATCATCAAGTCCGGTCAGACTGAAATATACTCTGGTTTCATTAGTCGGTCCATTTTTATGAGGCGCAAAAGATGTTATAACCGGTACACGCGTATCATGCAGCAGAGTAAATTGCGAATTTTCAGATACATTACTTATGTTGCCCGCTTCATCCATTAGCCATGCATAGATATGTTTAATACCATCTCCTGCAGAAAGCTTATATAGCGAACTAACTAAAAATTCAGACGATGCCGGTATATATTCTATCCACATGGAATCATTTAGTTCAGGAGCCGATTGCGATTCATTCACCATCCAGTGAGTAATCTTAAAGTCGTCATACCCCTTTAGCGTAAACTTAATTGTATCTAAAGAGGTTGAACTCCCGGAATCATTAACAAATAATATGATAGTCGGAGGTATAAGATCAAGAGTATATCTAATACTATTATATAAAAAAGAATTGCCATCATAATCAGTAATATCTTGATTCATGGAGATTGTTATCTCACCATTCTTACCAAGACCTTCAAATAAGAGTGTTACACTATTTTCAGCAAGATTCATCCCTTCATAGCGAACATCGGCTATATGGAGAGTACCAACTCCGTTTCCAACGAATGTATATTTACTCTTATCCAATACATTTTTTACAGGTTTTGAAAAAAAAATATCTACACTTTTAAGTGAGTTAATCACACATCCTAAAACAGGCTCTGTGCCTAATATAACAAGCTTATTTATCAGATTATTGAGCCTCTCAATTATATACTTTTCACTGTTATAAAAATCCCTGCTGTTAAACGGCAGCTCTCCCTCTATGACTATTCTCTTAAATGATATAGGATCATTACTGCCGATCTTAAGTTTTTGACCTTTAGATGTTTTATTAGCCTCTTTATCCAAAATAATATGATTGTTTGAATCTATAAATTTTATAGTAGTTATAGATGGGAGACCGTCTCCTGAGATAGAATCACCAATGGAGAATATTTTACTATTAGGAACAGGAACAACCGAACTCCCCTCATATATATCACCTATTGCGTCAAATTCGGAACAATTTGTATGCCACTTATCACATATCATGTCATTAAACGCAATATATGAATAGCACCTATATCCCGGACTTTTTATATGAAAGGAAGAATCATTAATAATATAATTGGAGTATATGACAGCATATTTATTGCTTATAAGAGAAAAATCGGCTACATCCTTTGCAACTGCAAAACCTGATAATTTTTGTAATTCAATATTCTTTAAATCAGGGTCTTGATATATTTTCTCTCTAATCTTTTTATCAGTGAGTATGTCTGTGCTTTGAAAAATTATAGCAACAATCTGCAAATCATCATCCATGTTAAGAGCTGCTCTAATATTCCGGAGATGTTTAAGCCACACCCAGCCATTGTTAAACTCAACAAATGATAATAAAACCCTCTTTTTTGAATAATTGCTAAAATTAAAATTAGCGCCTGTAAAGATATCTGTAAAAATAGCAGGATCATCCGTAAAGGTCAAACTTTCTCCTATTTTGAGCATTAAGCCTCTCCAGTTTAAGAATTCAGAATTTAGTCTCTAAAAAATACTATCTTCGCCAATGACTGCATAATCACGCGCAGGAACGCTCGCGTCTTTAGCAAATGTCAGATAATAGGCTGTATGTGCAGGTTTTTCATTCTTTATTATATCGTGAATTAATTGAACTTGAACAGGCGTAAACTCATCTACGCCAACAGGAAATTGCACTGTAAAAAAACTATTTGTATTCTCCCCATGCAGTATAGTATTTTCCACAACCATGCCATCCGCAATAATATATTCGCCTACAGGTTTATAATTCTCTATAATGTTTGGTCTTACACCTACGACTATTTCAAGAAGTTTAGACATCCCTGCAACTGTTCCCCTCCACCTGTATAGAGGAACAATATTTTTTATTATAACCCTTAGGGTCTCTTCCGGTACATCATATTTATAATAATCAGAAAACCACGAAACAAGCCATGGAAAAAAATCCTTTGGGCTCTCCATTGGATTAAAATAGTGGTGAATATTATCCAGCGTTATATTTACATTATTTAAAAGTGAATAAAAAATCCAAAGATATCTCCTTAAAAAACCACCGCTTTTATCATCTTTAGTCTGAAATATTGACGGAAGATGTTTTATCGGATTCGCTGCCGAAAGCGTTAATATAACTTCTCTTTCTGTTCCAGTATCATCACCGGGTTCAATGTTTTGATCTAAAACAATATTTCTGTCAGCAGAATGTTCTATATATTTATAGCGTATATTCTTAAATCCATGGTGTTCCAAAAACCTCAGAGCTGTAAATACTCTGCTCCCTTTTAAATCAGGAAAAGTTATCCTTCTAACAATACTCATTATTCACTCTCTTAGTCCCATTTTCTTAAAACTAATCTTATATTCTGCTCATTATCCGTACTCTCTTTTACTAGCGCATAGCCTTGTTTTTTAACCTTATCCATTACAGTCGTATAGGCATATTTTTGAGTTATCCTTTGCAATATTGATTCCTGGCTTTCTTCTAAATATGTCTCTACGCCCCACCAGTCTGCTATAAATTCAAATGTTCCTGTTTCTTTATTCTGTACCACGCCAATACTATATGGACCGCCTGTTTTAATCTCTAACAGAGCATCTATAGATTCATTATTCCATCCCTTTACCTTTATAAGGCTGTCTTCTGTCCCTTCAACATACTTCAATTTAAGAAGATCAAGCGCCTGCTTAAGGAGATTAAGATTTGTTATTTTAGTCTCAATAGTGGTTAAATGTGACATTTCAATGCTCCTGTTCTTTACAAAATGCGGCTTAGCGCAAAATTTTGCGCTCTACATTTCTTATTGCTTGTTTTTTTGTTATTTATAAAGAAATATTATGTTTTTAAAAATGCTTCTATTTATATTGTAAAATAAAGATATATTCTCTTTTTTGCAATACATTTTTTATAAGATTTACTTTTATTATTGACTTGAAGTAGAAATGAAGTATGCCGGGAATACATTTTTTATAAGATTTACTTTTATTATTGACCCAGTCTTTCGTATCATTATAGAGCGATAAAGCCGAAATTATTGTGAATTCTACATAATATTCCCGACATTCATGCTTTAAAGAAACATCTTGATGAATTTATACCTGTTTATAATAAGTATAAGACCTCCCACTTTCTTGATGGACGCTCTCTTGATGAATTTATACCTGTTTATAATAAGTATAAGACCCGAGCCATATATCCTCCTGACATGAAAATATTACTGTTATTAAACTAATATAGATTTATTATTATATTATTTCGTTAAAAACCTTGGATCTATTTCAACCTCAACTATTGCCTTTTCCTTTATTATATAATTAAGCTCAAGAATTTTCCCTTTTGAATAGTTTTGATAAACCTCAACCACCTCAAACTTTGCTATCTTTTCTGTCATTGCAACATCATTAAAAACAAATCCTAATAAACCTACTTTATACCACTCATTTGCATCTCCTAATTTTATATAAATGTACCTCTGTTCTCCATTCTCTAATTCTACCTCAGTAACCATTCCGCGGAGCGGCGGGAGTTTCTTAACATCCGGTATCTTCTGTGTTTTTATCTCCTCTAATTTTACAGATTCAGGTTTGCTTCCGCACTGTAATACAAAGGTTACCATTACGAAGAATAATATAACAAACAATCTGTTAACATTAATAAACCATTGATGACTTTGAAATTTTATAAACATTTTATATCCTCCACTAATTACATTATCTTTATTAAAAAAATATATTATCTCCCCCCAAAAACTTCTACCTATTTTTTTAAATCTAACAGGTATGAATCCCTAACATCATATATCTGGTCATTTACCGTAAATGGCGAAACAAATATCTTATATTTGTAACCTGCTACATCAATATTTGAAGAACCTGACGGAAAAAGCAGATTATGCTGCCTCCCATATCCTAAAAAATATCCCTCACAAAAAACAGCCTTTTGCCTCCCTATTGAATCAAGATTTACAACTCCGAAATACTTCTTCTCCTCATCATTAAGGAGATGCATTACAATTATCTTAACATTCTCCCTGAATGAATCATTTATATCCTGCATATTCATAGATTTAAATGTATATTGATACTTAAACTCAGGTGTATTTTTTCTCCTTATGTCATTTACACGCACTGTGAGCATACTAACACTGCGCGATATATCCAAATCTACGCTTATAGTAACATCCATGTCGCCCGGTATTGCAGGCTTAGCTTGAATATACTGCTTCATATTATTGTTCCATACCCTAAAAAGTCTTGTAGTATGAATATGGTAGAGAAGCATAGAACTGAAAAAAGTATCATCTGTTTTATATGAAGTCCCATCTACATTGAGATATGGAATCTGTATTATTGAACCTTCACCCTTCTTCTGAAGATCAGAAAATGAATAAAAGTTAAGATTAAAATTTTTAACATATATCTTTTTATTAAAGGTGGTCTTTCGCGGGACATGTGCGCGGTTCTCCATCTCTGCTACTATTTCATCCGCAGCCTTATTAAGCGAACTATAGTTAAAGAATGAACGAAAATAGTAAGTCGGCTCAATTCCCGGAATTAAAGGATATATCTCTACGTATAGACCGTATTCATCGCTTACCTTAAATATCTTGCCATAGCATATAGAGTCTATTGCTATATCTGTAGCCTTAGCGCGACTTATTATCTGCTGGACATTTGCTGCTGTAACCTTATTTACATCTTCAGTCATCCATAATTTTAAGCTGTATGGTTTGAATGACTCCCTCTTTATCATGCATGAGCTTAATGCCTGCACAGCATCACCACTGCTCTTTTGTCCTGTTTCAAACGAAAAATCAAATGGTATAATGCCAATCCTAAGCTGCTGAGGTTTATTTTTATCTTGTTCTTCATCCTTATTATCTTCAGCAGCCTTTTTAGCCTCATCTATTATTGATTTAGGATCTATAAAATCTGCTAGGCTTTTTAAACCCGAACCTACAAAAGAACACCCAAATAATGTTATTAATAATACCATATACAAGAGAAGTGAAGCCGGCTTTACACCCTTCATATTTTTATTAAAAATTTTTTTATTTAAATTCATCTTTACTCTCAATAGTTAAATTTGATATTTTTAGGATTAAAATTGATTTCTAATTAAAACTTAAACATCTTTTTCAAAAAAATACAGATTATAATGAAAATATTTAAACATTAATTGTATATCTATACTTTAATATATTAGCTCATACTTAAAATTTTAAGCAAGCAATTTTTTTAAAAAAAGTATTATGTATTTAAAAAAAGACTATAACAAATTCAATTTATAGCATACCGGTATAATTATTTAGGCGAACTTGTCTCCATATCAATGATAAAGGCTAACACGCAGAATATGAGATATGTCTCTATAAACACGAATGGCTGGATGAGATCTGCTTTAAAATAGGCTATCGCTTTAGTACGAATGATAAGCAAATTACTATACGAGATGAATTTAGAAAGTCATTTTAGTAAATATCAAGGAGGAACTCGGCTGTGTTATCTATTAAAATTTATATAAAATTATGGCTTTTTGAATTAAAAATTTTTTAAATTATTATGTTGACAATTTCGATATATACGATGTATAATTACGCTTAATTTAAAATATTATATAAATGTTGGATAATTTTGTATGAAAGAGACATATGTTCGCTTTATGGCACCTGTAACTACACAAACATCTGATCAGCTGATGAAACTTGTTGATGATAAAATACGTAATGGATATGGGAAAATACATCTTTTGATTTCTTCCCCAGGTGGAAGTGTTTTTCATGGAATTTCTCTATATAATTATTTATTTGGCATTCCATTAGAAGTTGATACATATAATTTTGGAAGTGTTGATTCGATAGGTGTTGTTTTGTTTTGCGCAGGCAAAAATCGGTATTCTGTTCCTAATGCCAGATTTCTAATACATGGAGTTTCTATGAATTTCCAAGGGGCAGCTAGTTTTGATGAAAAAATGTTGGATGAACCCTGATACTCTTGAATAAACTTCTGTTTTAAGGCAGCTAGTTTTGATGAAAAAATGTTGGATGAACATTTAAAAAGCCTGCAAATTGATCAATCGAATATTTCAAAAATTATTGCCTTTACAACAAACAAAAAAGAAGACGATATAATGGCTGATATGCATAATCGGACAACAATAAGCCCAGAAGAAGCAAAGTCATATGGATTAGTTACTGAAATTAAAAATACTTTAATGCCTGCTAACGCAGAATTTTACTCAATCGGTGAATTCGACGGGCAGTCTTCTCCACTGCCTCAATTTATGATGCCTCCAATTCAATTACCAATAGGTCCAGATGGCATAAAAACTATGACACCTCGTAATGAAAACTATACCTCGCTTTTTGCCAGAGGTTTTTCATTTACCAATAGTTTATAATATAGAACTAATGTCTAATTTGAAAATAATAAAAAATCTTGCAGAAAAATAATTGTAACTATTATCTGCATCCGACGTGAGTATAATTCACGATACGCAGGATCGTCTATCGTCTTCTTCATCTTGTCCGAAAGACTCTCCTGGTCA
>WRGT01000032.1 GCA_009787025.1 Spirochaetota bacterium | reverse complement strand
ACGAATAAAGACCTAAATGCTATTGAAATATTCGTATTAATTCGTATAATTCGATGTTAAAAATCCTTCTTAAGTTTATGATGTTGGGTAGGTTAGGGGTCAGAGCCAACATCATAAACTTAAGGAAAATAGTCCACGGATTTCATGGATATTTACGAATAAAGACCTACATGCTATTGAAATATTCGTTTTAATTCGTATAATTCGATGTTAAAAATCCTTCTTAAGTTTATGATGTTGGGTCAGAGCCTCAATTTGTACTCTGCGCTCTGTAATTTGTACATTGTAATTTATAATTTGAATCAGTTAGGGGTCAGAGCCTGATACATATTTAACTGAATTTTGGATCATTTTTAATAAATTTAGTATTATTACACATCAAAGATTATAATTTACCGATTTTTATGTGGAAACTGCTATTTTGAATGAGAAGATTATTATAAATTTTGTTGACATAAAATAGCTAAATTTTGCAGATTTAATCAGTTTTTTCCTAAAAAAATTGACTTATAACTGCCCACGTAGCTCAGTCGGTAGAGCATTTGCATGGTAAGCAAAAGGTCACCAGTTCGATTCTGGTCGTGGGCTATATATTCTTTTTATACCATTTTCAGAAAAAAGTAAAAAAAACTTGACTGGAAAGAGGCAGATAATAATTTGTACTCGGATTACTATATACAGGTATGGGGTATTTATATGCGCGATGTCGTATTATTGATTTGTCAGGAGTGTAAAAGAAAGAACTATTCTTTTACTAAAAATAAAAAAACTCAAACAGGCAAGCTGGAAATCAAAAAATATTGTAAATTTGATAGAAAACATACTGTTCATAAAGAAACTAAAGCTTAAGAGTTGCTTCAATTTATGTCAAAATTTATGTCAAAAATTAAAGATTTTATTAGTTATGTTAAAGAGTCCTGGAGAGAGTTGAAAAAAGTCACTTGGCCTGATAAGGATGAAGTTACAAGTTTTACCGTTGTTGTTGTTATTGCTCTGATTGTATTTTCTACCTTTTTGTGGTTAGTAGATACGGGGATTATGGCTTTAATTAAGGTTGTGATGAATTAATTATGGCAAAAAGATGGTACATTATACATACCTATTCAGGACATGAAAATAAAGTAAAAGCGGCTCTTGAAATAAAGGTTAGAAACCTTGGATTAACAGAAGAGATAGTTGATATTAATATACCGACTTTTGATGTAGTTGAGGTTAAAGACGGGAAGAAAAAGGTAAAGTCTAAAAAAGTCTTCCCTGGGTATGTTCTTGTTAGGATGGATCTCAATGATAATACTTGGGGTGTTGTTAAGAGTGTTCCCGGAGTTACTAATTTTGTCGGAGCATTCGGCACAAATAAACCTAAGCCGTTAAATGATTCTGAGGTCGCATCTCTCTTTGATTCGCTTAGCGGAGAGCAGAAGACAGGAGAAAAGGCAACAGTTACTGTAGATTTTGTCATAGGGGAACATGTTAAAGTAATTGATGGTCCATTTAACAATTTTACAGGCGTAGTTGAAGAGGTTTACCCTGATAAGGGGAGATTAAAAGTCAAAGTTGAAATTTTTGGCAGAGGTACCCCTGTTGATTTGGACTTTCTGCAAGTAGGAAAATTATAGTATAGATATTATTAAATGAATGAACATATAGGATAAAAAAATGGCACCAAAACCAAAAAGTAAGAAGATTGCAAAACTTATTAAATTGCAGATTACCGGAGGACAGGCAAATCCTGCTCCGCCAGTTGGACCTGCTCTTGGTCAAGCCGGCGTTAATATAATGGATTTCTGTAAAAATTTTAATGAACGTACAAAAGAGCAGACAGGCACAATAATACCTGTTGTAATAACAGTGTATGAAGATAAATCATATACATTTATTACAAAGACGCCGCCGGCTTCTGTTCTTGTTAAAAAGGCGCTTAATTTAACAAAAGGTTCAAGCGAACCGAATAAGTCGAAAGTAGGCTCAATAACAAGAAAACAACTTGAAGAGATTGCAAAGCAAAAAATGCCGGATCTAAATGCTAATGATATAAAAGCAGGGGCAAATATTATTGCCGGTACTGCTCATTCTATGGGAATTGATGTAGTTGATTAAGGTTTGGAAAGTATTAAGGAGTTAATGTGAGATGAAAAGAGGAAAAGCCATAACTGCGCAAAGGGAGAGGGTAGATAAAACAAATCTCTATAGTATTGAAGAGGCTGTTAAATTGATGAAAGAGCTCAAATGGGCAAAATTTGACGAATCGGTTGATTTGTCTGTAAAGATTGTCCACAAGAGTATGCAAAACGTAAGAGGTTCGGCAATACTTCCGGCAGGAACAGGGAAGACCAAAAAGGTTCTTGTAATATGCAAGGGTGATAAGCAGAAAGAAGCTTTAGACGCAGGCGCAGATTATGTCGGCGCTGAAGATGTCATTGAGAAGATAAAAGAGGGATGGATCGATTTTCAGGCTGTGGTTGCTACTCCTGATATGATGAAAGAGGTTGGAAAGCTCGGTTCTGTTTTAGGCCGTAAGGGACTTATGCCTAAACCAAAATCCGGTACTGTGACGGATAATGTTAAAGAGATAGTGAAAGAACTAAAGGGCGGCCGCGTAGAGTACCGCGCTGATAAAACCGGTGTTGTTCATATGCTTATAGGTAAGCTGTCATTTCCTGATATGTCTATAATAGATAATATAAAGGCATTTTATTCACAATTACTAAGAGATAAACCTTCTGATGCTAAGGGAAATTATATTAAGTCTATACATATAAGTTCGTCAATGGGACCTGGTATAAAAATTAATCACAAGGGGATAGAACGATAATGGCAAAACAGTATAAGATTGATGAAGTAAGCGAACTGATAGGGCGATTAAAAGAGAGAAAAAATTTTATCCTTACAGATTACTCAGGCGTTAAAGTTAATGATTTGGCTGTACTAAGAAGACTGTTGTCTGAAAAAGACGCTCAATATAAAATAGTTAAAAATAATCTTTTTAAGAGAGCTCTAAAGGAAACTGGGTATGATTCTGTTGATGAGCATCTAAAGGGACCTCTGGGGGTTGCTTTCTCAGGTGATCAGGTAGGCGATGTTGCAAAGATTCTAAAAGAATTTTCAGAAAAAAATGAAAAGTTTTCATACCTTGCAGGCGTACTTGACAATGTAGTTTATAATAAAGAACAGATTAAAAGAATAGCCGATCTTCCGTCAAAGGAGGTTTTACTGTCTCAAACTATGGCAATGATAAATGCTCCTGCAAGATATATTGCAACCGGTATGAATCAGATTATGGCGTCATTGGCAAGAGGGATTAAGGCTGTTGCAGAATCGAAAAATAATTAACTGCTGTTAGTTATAATAATATAGGGTGTATAGGTTTTGTGTTCGGTATTACGTTAAACGTTTTCGGATCAATGCCTGATCCTTTTATAGGTTTTTATGGCAAGACCATATTAACTTGAAGCAATTCACTAAGTATAAGGGAGTTTTATATGGCAAAATTAACAATTGACGAATTGTTAGATGCAATTGGCAGTCTGACATTAGTTGAAGCTGCTGAACTTGTAAAAGCAATGGAAGACAAATTCGGCATCTCTGCTGCAGCGCCTGTTGCTGTTGCTGCTGCTGCGCCTGTTGCTGAGGCTGTTGAAGAGCAGACCGAATTTGATGTAATTCTTACAGGATTTGGCGATCAAAAAGTTGGTGTTATCAAAGAGGTAAGAGCTATAACAGGTCTGGGACTGAAAGAAGCAAAAGAGCTTGTTGAAGCCGGCGGTAAAACCGTTAAAGAGAAAGTATCAAAGGCTGAAGCCGAAGCAATCAAAAAGCAGCTTGTTGACGCCGGAGCGACTGTTGAGATCAAATAATTTATTTTTTATAGGTTATATTGGATTACAGTAATTTATTCTACAGTACGGATTTTATTATCAATAGGTTTGATTCATTTGGAGCAAACCTATTGGTGTTTAAAGTCTTTTTTTTATTTTCAATATTCTGGTATTATATGTATAATATAGTGGGAGTTTTTCCACATTTATATCATTATCATGAAATATTATTATCCTTAAATAAAAATAAAGGTTAAGGTTTATTTTAAATGCAAGAATTAAAGAAAGTCGTTAATTTTGGTAAAATCAAATCTAAAATTGACATCCCGAATTTAATAGAAATTCAACTAACATCTTATGAATGGTTCCTTCAGGCGAAGGCGCCAAAGAAAAAATCCCAAGGGCTGCAAGCTGTCTTTGACGAAATATTCCCAATTGAAAGCCCTCATGACGACGTGGTGCTGGAATTTGTAAATTATGAAATAGGCGACCCTAAGTATTCCGAATATGAATGTAAAGAGAGGGATGTAACCTATGCCGCTCCCCTTAAGGCAACTATAAGGTTGATTAGAAAAGACAGTATGGAGGTTCGGGAGCAGTTTGTATATATGGGTGATATTCCGCTCATGACAGAGAGGGGCACTTTTATAATAAACGGAGCAGAGCGTGTTGTTGTTAATCAGCTTCACAGATCGCCCGGCATCTTCTTTTTCTATGAAGAGGATGAGAGGGTATATAATGCAAGGGTCATACCTGATAGAGGTTCATGGCTTGAATTTGAAATGGATGGCAAAGGTTATCTTGTAGGAAGGATCGATAGAAAGAAGAAGTTTCCTGTAACCCTTCTGATAAAGTCTCTTGGATATGAGACTAATGAAGAGATAGTAAAACTGTTTTATGATATCACAAAGGTAAAATTTAAGGGTGAAGAGGATTATGAATCTCTCAACGGCAGGCGTGTCGCTTCAGATGTTGTTAGTAAATCAACAGGCGAGGTGATCTTAGAGGCTGCTGAAAGAATTAACATAGATATAATTGACCGTTTTAAAGAGGAGAAAGTAACGGAAGTTGAACTGATTGAATTTCCCAATAATAAGGAAGATGCCTATTTAAGCACAACCTTTCAGGTAGAACCTGAATTTATAAAAAAGAATCTTAGGGTTGACGATGCCCATGGCTATAAAAATTCTGAATTAGCGCTTTTAGCGCTTCATGCAGTAATGAGACCGGGAGAACCTACAAATATAGATAATGCCAGAGCGGAATTAGAGAGATTATTTTTTAGTCCAAGAACTTACAGCCTAAGCTCTGTCGGCAGATACAAAATCAATAGTAAGTTTGGTTTTGACGGTACAGATGAGATCCTTACAAAAGATGACATTATTCATACTATTAAATATATTTTATACCTTATTGCAGAAGCGGATGGATATGAATTTGAATATACTGGGAAAGATAATAAAAAGGATAAAAAATATGTTTATACTATTGTTGATGATATTGACCATTTAGGGAACAGAAGGGTGCGTTCAGCCGGTGAGCTAATAATGAACCAGATTAAATTAGGTTTTCAAAGAATGGAAAGAGTCATTAAAGAGAGGATGACAATTCAGGATCTTGATGTAATAACGCCTCAGGCTCTTATAAGCATAAAACCTATTACGGCTGTTATCAATGAATTTTTTGGTTCAAGCCAGTTGTCTCAGTTTATGGATCAGACCAATCCGTTGGCAGAGTTGACTCATAAGCGGAGATTAAACGCACTGGGACCGGGAGGTCTATCAAGAGAGAGGGCGGGTTTTGAGGTGCGGGACGTTCATCCGTCGCATTACGGCAGGATGTGTCCCATAGAAACGCCTGAGGGTCCAAATATTGGTCTTATTGTATCTTTAAGTACTTATGGCAGGATAAATGATTATGGTTTTCTTGAAACTCCATATAGATTTGTAGATAAAGGCAGAGTAACGGATAAAATCGAATATCTGACTGCAAATATAGAGGATAATTATTCAATAGCACAAGCTAATGCCGAGCTTGACGATGATGGAAATTTTATTAAGGCTATGATCCCTTGCAGGAATAGAGGAAACTTTCCGTACAAGAAACCTAAAGAGATTCAGTATATGGACGTTTCGCCGGAACAGGTTTTTTCAGTATCTACAGGATTGATTCCTTTCCTTGAACACGATGATGCAAACAGGGCTCTCATGGGATCGAATATGCAGCGTCAGGCAGTCCCGCTCCTTACAGAGGAGGCGCCGCTTGTTGGAACAGGTATGGAGCCATATGCAGCTTATGATTCGGGCGTCCTTTCAATAGCGAAGAGGGGCGGAGAGATTATATACGCAGATGCCCATAATGTGAAGGTAAAAACATCTAATGGCGATATTGATGAGTATATTCTTCAGAAATTTAAAAGGACTAACCAGAGTACATGTTTTAATCAAAAGCCTATAGTCCGTGAAGGTCAAAAAATAAAGAACGGAGATATTATTGCAGATGGTCCGGCTACGGATAACGGCAGAATGGCTTTGGGTAAGAATATATTAGTTGCATTTATGCCGTGGATGGGTTATAATTTTGAGGATGCTATACTTTTATCCGAACGATTAGTTGAAGAGGATATATATACGTCAGTCCATATTGAACAGTTTGAGATGGAGGCAAGAGAGACAAAACTTGGCCGCGAGGTCATAACAAGGGATATACCAAATCTAAATGACAAGGCATTTAGAGATCTTGATGCTGACGGGATTATTAGAATCGGGGCTTATGTTAAATCTGATGATATCCTTGTCGGAAAAGTAACTCCTAAGGGTGAGCAGGATCTTAGTCCGGAATATAAACTCCTCTACTCTATTTTTGGTGAAAAAGCCAAAGAGGTGAGAGATACCTCTTTAAGGGTTCCAAACGGCGTTGAGGGGATAGTTGTAGATGTTAAGAGGTTTTCCCGTGAGAATGGCGATGAACTTGCGCCCGGCGTTGAAGATCTTGTAAAGGTATATATTGCAGATAAAAGGAAGATTTCCGTAGGAGATAAAATGGCTGGGCGGCATGGTAATAAAGGGGTTATATCAAAAATATCCCCTGTATATGATATGCCGTATCTCCCTGACGGAACTCCTGTTGATATTGTATTAAATCCGCTTTCAGTCCCATCAAGGATGAATCTCGGACAACTCCTTGAAACAGAGCTTGGTTGGGCGGCTCATGAGCTTGATCTTTTTATGGAGACTCCGATTTTTGACGGCGCATTGGAAGAGGATATAAAAGAGTATTTAAAAAAGGCAGGATTGCCTGAAACTTCAAAATCCGTCCTATATGACGGCAGAACGGGCGAACCCTTTGAGGGTGAAGTAATGGTCGGCTATGTATATATAATGAAACTCGCTCACATGGTAGATGATAAGATCCATGCCAGATCTACAGGTCCATATTCGCTTGTCACTCAGCAGCCATTGGGGGGCAAGGCTCAATTTGGCGGGCAAAGGCTTGGCGAGATGGAAGTGTGGGCTCTTGAGGCTTATGGCGCAGCTCATACACTCCAAGAGCTGTTGACAGTAAAATCCGACGATATGCTTGGTCGCGCAAGAATATACGAGGCTATAGTAAAAGGTATAAATTCAACATCACCGGGTATTCCTGAATCTTTTAATGTTCTTATACAGGAATTACGTGGGCTTGCCCTTGATGTGAGAATTCATGATGATGCAGGTACTGAGATCAGCCTGTCGGAATGGAGTGAAGGTTTCAGTAAGCCGAAGAAAAAGATTCATATTGAAACGCTTGAAAACGAAGATTTTGACTAAATAATAAATAAGCATATTCATATTTTGAGAATTAGAGTTTTGAGTATTAGAGAAAAATAAATTTAAGCTAAAGGATATGACATGAGAGACTTTAACGATTTCAGTTCTATTCAGATTAAACTCGCTTCACCTGATATGATCAGGGATTGGTCTTATGGAGAAGTAAAAAAACCTGAGACAATTAACTATAGGACTCTTAAACCTGAAAAAGAAGGTCTGTTTTGTGAAAGGACTTTCGGCACAACAAAGGAATGGGAATGCTATTGCGGTAAATTCAAATCCATGAGATATAAAGGCGTTGTATGCGACAGGTGCGGTGTAGAGGTCACTCACTATAAGGTCAGGAGGGAACGCGGCGGTCATATTGAACTGGCTGCTCCTGTTGCTCATATATGGTATTACAGGTCAGTACCTTCCAGAATGGGTTTGATTCTTGATCTTACGGTAAGCAGTCTTAAATCTGTTTTATACTATGAAAAATATATTGTCATTGAACCCGGCGATGCTGAAGCTGATGATGTAAAGCGCGGTGATATAATTGATGAAGATACATACTATGATCTCTATGACAAGTATGGCGAGAGCTTTATTGCAGGCATGGGCGCAGAGGTAATAAAAGAACTTTTATCAAACATAGACCTTGATGGAGAATCAAGGAATTTGAGAGCTGAGATAGATTCCAAATCTGCTAAAGATGCAAAGATAGATAAAAAATTAATAAAAAGATTGGAGATAATCGAATCGTTTAGAGATTCAAAGAACAGACCTGATTGGATGATATTAGATGTTATACCGGTCATACCGCCCGAACTCCGTCCAATGGTTCAACTTGACGGAGGACGCTTTGCCACATCAGACCTGAATGACCTGTATAGAAGGGTTATTAATAGAAATAATCGTCTAAAGAGACTGTTGGCTCTAAAAGCTCCTGAAATTATTGTAAGAAATGAAAAGAGGATGCTTCAAGAGGCAGTTGACGCCCTGTTTGACAACAGCAGAAGAAAGAGAGCTGTAAAGGGCAAGGGTAACAGACCGCTTAAATCTCTCAGCGACATGCTCAAAGGTAAACAGGGAAGATTCAGGCAAAACCTTCTTGGCAAACGTGTGGATTATTCGGGAAGATCGGTCATTGTCGTTGGTCCTGAGTTAAAACTGCATCAGTGCGGTCTTCCAAAGAAGATGGCTGTTGAGCTGTTTAAGCCGTTTATAATGAAGAGGCTTGTTGATAAGGATTTTGTTCAAAATATTAAGTCAGCTAAAAAGATGGTTGAGAATGAGCGTGATGAAGTATGGGAAGTTCTTGAAGAGGTAATAAAGGAACACCCTGTTTTATTAAACCGTGCTCCTACACTGCATAGATTAGGGATACAGGCATTTGAACCTACTCTTGTTGAAGGGAAAGCCATAAAGCTTCATCCTTTAGTATGCCATGCATATAATGCGGATTTTGACGGAGATCAAATGGCAGTACACGTTCCTCTGTCGCCAAAGGCTCAGCTTGAGTGCTGGACATTGATGCTTTCAACAAATAATCTGCTTTCTCCGGCAAACAGCCACCCTGTTGTGACACCTTCGCAGGATATTGTCCTTGGAATATATTATTTAACCGATTTGATAGAGGGATATGCAGGAGAGGATAAATATTTTGACGATATGACGGATGTTTTACGGGCAGTAGATCATAAACAGGTAAGATACAGGACAAGAATTAATTATCTCATGAATGGTGAGTTTATAAAAACAACTCCGGGAAGATTGATTTTTAACAGTATTTTGCCAAAAGGTTTTCCGTTTGTTAATACGGTCATAACAGATAAAGGCATATCCGAAATAATTGCAAAGACATTTAGAGAGTTTGGACCAAATGAAACTGTTAGAATGCTTGATGATATAAAGGAGACGGGTTACAAATTTGCAACATTTTTTGCTCCTACAATATCTGTTTCTGATATTATAATTCCATCAGTTAAAAGAGATATTATTGAAGAAGAAGATAAGAAGGTTGTTGTTATTGAGAATGAATATAGAAACGGTTTTATAACAGATGAGGAGAGATATAATAGAGTTATAAATCTTTGGACGGAGGCTAATGAATTGATAGCCAGCGAGATGTTCAAAGCGTTTGAAGCGGATATGCAGGGTCATAACCCGGTATTTATAATGGCTAAATCCGGCGCAAGAGGCAGTAAGCAGCAGATAGGGCAGCTTGCAGGCATGAGGGGGCTTATGGCAAAGCCGAGCGGCGAGATCATAGAGGTCCCGATTCGCGCTAATTTTAAAGAGGGGCTGACTGTGCTGGAGTATTTTATATCAACAAACGGCGCGCGTAAAGGTCTTGCAGATACTGCGCTTAAGACTGCCGATGCCGGATATTTAACAAGACGGCTTGTTGATATTGCGCAAGATGTTGTAATAAATCATGAGGATTGCGGTACAACCGTAGGTATAGATATCTTCCCGATTAAAGAAGGGGATATGGTTATTGAATCCCTTGGGGCAAGGGTGCTTGGCAGGACGTTATTGTATGATTTGGTAAATCCGGTTACAGGCGAAATTTTGGCAAAATCAGATGAGATCATTAATGAAGATATTGCCGACATAATAGATGAAATTGAGATAGATTCAATTGAGATTCGCTCTGTATTGACATGCGAGTCAAAGCACGGCGTTTGTGCAAAATGTTATGGAAGGAATTTAGCTACATCAAGACCTGTTGAGATAGGCGAGGCAGTTGGTATTATTGCCGCTCAATCTATCGGGCAGCCCGGAACGCAATTGACAATGAGAACTTTCCATATTGGCGGTATAGCTTCAAGATCGGTTGAGGAGAGTGAGATAAAGTTTAATTATCCGATCTTTATAAATAATATTACTTCAAAGATGATAAAGACAGAAGGGGAGAAGATTATTACCGTAAGAAGAGGATTTATTGTAGTGCAAAGGATTATCTCTGAAGTTGAGTATAAGCCGAAGTCGGAATTTTTTATAGAAGACGGCGAAAAGGTTTATGCCGGCAAGATATTTGCTCAGTCGCCTGCAGGAGATGAATATAAGGCAGCTAATACAGGTATGCTGAAGATAGATAAAAAGAAGGCTTTTATTATCGGCGAGCCATATTCTATTCCTGTCAATGTCGGTACGGAGATAGTCGCTGAACTTGAGTTTGACAGGAAGAGCGGGATTTTCTCGCCGATTCAGAGACCATATCAATCAAATGAGATAATCGCTAATTTTGATCCATGGTTTGAACCTATACTTACAGAGATCAACGGAAGGGTTGAATTTGTTGACGTTGAGTTGAACAAGAGCTTGATTGAAGAACTTGATGCCGTTACCTATAACAAGAAGAGAGTTATTGTTGAGTATAAAACAGAAAAGCTGCAGCCGCGTATTAACATATATGGGAGCGGCAGTGAGCCTACAACATATCTGCTGCCAAAAGGCGCTAACCTGATGGTTGAGCATGGGGCTAATGTAAATGCAGGCGTTGTGCTTGCAAAAATTCCAAGAAGCGCTGAAAAGACTAAGGATATAACAGGAGGTCTCCCGCGTGTTGCTGAGTTATTTGAAGCAAGAACTCCTAAAGATGCTGCAACCTTAACGGCTATAGATGGAGTTGTTACTATCGGAGATACTGCAAAAAATAAGAGAAAAATAATTATTACGGCAGAGGACGGATCGCAGAAAGAATACTCAATACCCGTATCAAAGTTTCTTAGGGTTCAGGATAAAGATTGGCTGTCAAAGGGTGAAAAGATAGATGACGGTCCTGTTGATCCCCATGAAATACTTAAAATCAAAGGACCGAGAGAACTGCAGAAATTTCTTGTTAATGAAATATTGGAAGTATATAGATTACAGGGTGTTGCCATCAACGACAAGCATATTGAGGTTATTGTAAGGCAAATGCTGAGAAAGGTAAGGGTTACAGATCAGGGCGATTCAAATTTTGTCATAGAGCAGGTCGTTGATAAATTTGATTTTATTGAGGAGAATGAGAGAGTTTTAAATGAAGGGGGGAAGGTTGCCACTGCTATTCCGGTTTTAATGGGTATTACAAAGGCTGCTCTGAACACCGAATCGTTCATCTCTGCCGCTTCATTTCAGGAGACAACAAGAGTTCTTACTGAGGCTGCAATAAAAGGGAAGATTGATTACCTCAGGGGCTTAAAAGAAAATGTAATAATAGGGCATCTGATTCCTGCAGGTACAGGGATTAGATCCTATGATAAAATGAGCGTATATCAGGAAAACGTTGGAGACCTTGAGAGAGTTTACTATGAGGCAAACGAGTATGTTGAAGAGCAGAGTGTAGTAGATGACAAAGTAGAGATTGAAAATATTGAAAAATAGGGATTGAAAATATTGAAAAATAGAAAGTAATTGAATAAATTCTTGACAAAAGACGGGCTAAAATAAGGAGTATTTTTTTAATAATCGTTTATTTTTGCATTGGAATTTAAAGATGATAATTTATAATAGAACATATAGGAGTTAAAATGCCAACAATTAATCAGTTAATTAAAAAAGGCAGGGAACAGAAAAGTAAAAAATCAAAATCGCCTGCGCTAAAACAATGTTCACAAAAAAGAGGGGTTTGTACCAGAGTAATGACATTTACTCCCAAAAAACCTAATTCGGCTCTTAGAAAAGTGGCAAGGGTGCGATTAACAAACGGGATAGAAGTAACTGCATATATACCCGGTATAGGGCATAATCTTCAAGAGCACTCGGCAGTTTTAATAAGGGGCGGCAGGGTAAAGGACCTTCCGGGTGTGAGATACCATATTGTAAGAGGTACATTGGATTCGCTTGGCGTATCGGACAGGAAGAGGAGTCGTTCAAAATATGGAACGAAAAGACCAAAAGCTTAAGATATTAAGCAGCTTATATAATAAAGAAGGATATATTTATGCGTAGAAGAAGACCAATAAAAAGGGAAGTGCTGCCGGATCCTAAATACGGGAGCAAACTGATTTCAAAATTTGTTAATTGTATGATGCTTGAAGGAAAGAAAGGGGTTTCGGAAACTATTCTGTATAAGGCAATGGATATAATTGAAAAGAAGACTCAAAAAAATCCTATTGAGGTATTTGTTCAATCCCTTGAAAATGTAAAACCGCAGATAGAGGTTAAGTCAAGAAGAGTAGGCGGCGCCACATATCAGGTGCCAATTGAGATTAGACCTGAGAGAAGACAGGCTTTAGGCATTAGATGGATTATCAATTATTCAAGGAATAGAACCGAGAAGACAATGTATCAGCGTCTTGCAGGCGAACTAATGGACGCATATAATAACACAGGCGCT
This sequence comes from Spirochaetota bacterium, assembly GCA_009787025.1. Lineage (GTDB taxonomy): Bacteria > Spirochaetota > UBA4802 > UBA4802 > UBA5550 > WRGT01. The sequence continues at coordinate 5,123 of WRGT01000032.1, read as the reverse complement.
TCGGTTAAAAAGAAAGAAGATACTCATAAAATGGCAGATGCTAACAAGGCTTTTGCTCACTTTAAATTTTAGAAAAATTGCCTCTTTTGTTTTTACTTTTTGTTTTTACCAAATACCGGGTTTAACGCCCGGTATTTGGTGTTTTAATGTATGGCTGCGGAGTATGTACCATAAAGCGCAGGATGGCGAGCTTGACAAAGGGGCAACTATTAAAAAATTTTTAATAGTTCAAAATCGTGACACTTCAGCGCAAGTGGTAGCCGGCTGAGGATAGCGGCGGTGAGCTTTTCTATTTGCCGACGCTGCCAAAATGGTCGAGATGCCGTTTGGAGCGCGGGCAAAAAACAGCACAGACACGGGATTTGCCGGCGCCGGCAAATCTCGAGAACAGACCACACATCTGTCAATCTCATTTTCCCGTCAAATGCCATCATTTTCAACTGGTTACAATTTGTAACCGTTTGATTTCCTTAAATTTTTTTTAAAAAATAATTGACTAAAAATTTTTTACTTACAGTACTTCGAGTTTGAAGCAAAATCCCGGTTTAAGACTTTTTTTCTTGACATTTTATTTTGATGGTTTATCTTTGTATATATTCTACATAACGGCATAAACTAAAGGAAAAATTTTCACATGAAAAAAAATTTACTTGACACAATAACCAAAGTAACGATACACTTAGAAAAAGCGCATCGCATCGCATCGCATAATTGATTCTGCTGTAAATAAATTTTTTTCGACTTTTAATTTAATACTCACAACATATTCGTCCCGCGCCAGCCCGGATTTTTGGGACGGCTTTCGCTTTTTTAATTTGGGAGAAGCCGTCATGCCGGGAGAGGAAATTTATGAGATTTTAGTGATTTAAAATTACGGGTGTTTAACCCGTGGGGCTGTCTGATAAGTAACAGGCAGGCAATATGTCGGGCTTAGCGCGACTATGTCGGGCTCAGCGTGATCAGTTACATTCTTACGTCATTGCGAAACCTATTTTAAGTTCATCCGATAGAACAGTGTAAACTCGGCGCGGCAATCCAGTAGGATAAATTAAGACTCCGGATTGCCACGCGCAGATTACACAATCTATACTCAAACATGGTTGAAGCGCTTGCAATGACGCAGGAATGTACTTATCGCTTATTCTTGTTACTTATCAGACAGCCCCGTAAAATTAATGATTAAGGAGCATATATAATGAAATATAGTTTGTATTTAAAAAAATTTTTATTAATTCTTATTCTTGCATCTGCGTTTGGCTTAGGAGCTTGCGGCGGCGGCGGAGATGACGATGATCCTGTAATGCCTGTAATGCCTGTAATGCCTGAAATACCGGCTATGGTGTGGATAAAGCCGGGGACTTTTAAGATGGGCAGCCCTGATACTGAGCCGAACCGCTATTCTAATGAAACTCAGCATTCGGTAAAACTGACTAAGGGCTTTTATATGAGCAAGTATCAGGTAACGCAGAATGAATATACGGCTGTAATGGGGAGTAATCCAAGTAGTTTTAGCAGCACCCCTGATGGTGTAGAAGTACAGGGAAAGCGTCCTGTAGAGGCTGTAAGCTGGTATGACGCTATAGTATTCTGTAATAAATTGAGTATGAGTGAGGGCTTGAGCCCTGTATATAGCATAAACGGGAGTACAAATCCTGCTGATTGGGGAGCAATACCAACATCCGACAATGCGACATGGAATGGAGTAATTATGGTCAGCGGAGCTAACGGCTACAGATTGCCGACAGAGGCAGAGTGGGAGTATGCGTGCCGTGCGGGAACAACAACGGCGTATAATACGGGCGCTGCTCTTGACGGTAATGCTGCGTGGTATAGCGCTAACAGCAATAGTAAGACTCATGAAGTTGGTAAAAAGAACGCGAATGCATGGGGTTTGTATGACATGCATGGTAATGTATGGGAATGGTGCTGGGACAGGTATGATGATTTCACGAGCGTTTCTACGCAGGATCCTGTGGGCGCGTCCTCGGGGTCGTACCGCGTACTACGCGGCGGGGGCTGGGGCGATTCTGCCGGGCACCTTCGGTCTGCGTTTCGTAGCGGCGGTAATCCGTCGTTTCGGTTCTACGATGTGGGCTTCCGTCTTGTGCGCCCTTAGTTTAACGGCTCAGGCACAGGCAGGCAAGCGTCCGTTTTTGCGAAATGCCCGTCGAAGCGACGGTCAGGAGCGAGAAGGGCATGGAGCGGAAACGGACATCGTAGGGGCGGCATCCTTGCCGCCCGCCGAGGCTGTGCCTGCGATGGCATGCCGTTCGTTTCAAATTGTTTATGATATTTATTGTTTCATAAATACATTTTTGCGGTTTGCGTTTATGGAACATGCGGTTGGTTTCATGGAATAATTCGGTTGATGGGATATGTGGTTTGCGTTGATGAATTACGCGGTTGGTTTATGGAACATGCGGGCGGCAGGATGCCGCCCCTACATCGATACAAAAATTTTGCGTGTGGATAAAATATTTTGAAAATACAATATGCGTCGTTTTTACTTCCACTCTATCCGGACAGTCAGGAACAGGATGACCTCAACCGTTTCCTCAGAGGTCACCGGATTGTGCAGACACGAAAAGAACTTGTTTCAATTGATGAGGTGTCGCACTGGGCTATTTTGGTGGAATTTCTTGACAGCGTCGAAAAGAGCGCCGGCGAAACCGTAAAGAGCAAAGTAGATTATAAAGATATACTTACGACAGAGGATTTTTCTCTGTTTTCAAAACTTCGTGAAGTCAGGAAAAAACTCGCAGAAGAAAACGGACTGCCCGTATATGCGGTCTGTACCAATGAGCAATTGGCGGAAATAGCAAAGCGTAAGCCCAAAAGTCTTTCCGAATGTATGCAGATTGAAGGTATAGGTCAGGGCAAAGCGGAAAAATATGTACCGGCTCTGCTTGAATGTATTAATTCGCAAAACAATGAAGCATAAACATTCCGTTTTTGAAGCCGTCTGCAAGATGGATAATCTATACCATGCGTGGCATAAGGTGTCTCTTGGTAAATCGTCAAAATCATCAATTCTTGATTTCTATCGTAATCTTGACGAAAACCTCGTTTCTATTGCGGATGATCTCAAAAATGGAAGTTATAAGCCGGGTCCTTATAATCATTTTCTAATAAAGGATCCTAAAGAACGGATAATTTCAGCCTCTCCGGTTCGGGACAGGGTAGTACAGCATGCGTTTATGAATTATTATGACCGGATATTTGACCGCAATCTCATATTCGACAGTTACGCCTGTCGTGTCGGCAAAGGAACGCATAAAGCGGTTTTGCGCGCTTTTCATTTTGCTAAAAGCGCGAAGTATTTTTTAAAAATGGACGTGAAAAAGTATTTTGATTCCATTGATCATGCGGCGTTAAAATCTTTATTGACTAAAATAATCAAAGATAAAGCGGTTTTGAACATCTTTTATATAATTATAGATTCGGGTGATATTTTTTTAAATAAAGGTTTACCCATCGGAAATCTTACCAGTCAATTTTTTGCCAATTATTATTTATCGGGATTTGACCATTACTGCAAAGAGCAGCGTCATGTACGGCGGTATATCAGGTATATGGATGATGTGCTTATTTTTTCAGACAATAAATCCGACCTGAAAAACCTCTATGCAGATGCAGTCTCTTATACGGGAGCAAAATTAAAGCTGCTTTTAAAACCTCCGGTACTGGGCTCTGTTATAAACGGCGCTCCGTTTCTTGGCTTCCTGATTAAACCGTCCGGCATTTATTTGCAGAAAAAGTCTAAAAAACGATACAAAGCCCGCATATCTGAAATAGAATATAAAAGAAAGAGAGGGATTTTTACCGAACTTGAAGCAGTCCGCCGTACGGAATCGGTTACATCACATTTATTGCTTGCGCGGTCACGCAGCTTTAGAAATACTGTACTGCGTGGGCGCGTCCTCGGGGTCTAACCGCGTAAAACGCGGCGGAAGCTGGAACAATTCTGCCGAGAACCTTCGGTCTGCGATTCGTAACAACGATAATCCGTCGAATCGGAACAACAATCTGGGCTTCCGTCTTGTGCGCCCTTAGCCTGACGGTTTTGGATTTGCCGTTAAACCGGATTTGAAACGCTATGCGTTTCGTGCGTCCCAAGAAGCGATAACAGCTTCTTAAATATCGAGCGCCCGGTTCTTTTGCAGCGTTTTTAGCGCAAATGCAATAGAGCCGGGTTTTTTATACGGCGGAAAAGCTGAAATAATGTTTTATACCTGCGGCATGACGTTTATGGCAGGGAACATTTGTTTCTACCGAGCTTTTGTCCTTATGGGACAGAGTGTCCTTACAGGACAGAGTGTCCTTAACGGAGAGACAGTTTGCGGGCGGCAGGATGCCGCCCCTACTGTTTTTTTTCTGTCATAAAATTATTTTCGCTCTAGTTGTTCAATAAGATTGTTTAGAGCAATAACGATTTGTTTTATTGTCTCGTCATATTCTGAAAATTTATAGTCATTATTTTCGATATGAATCATGAGAAGTTTTTGCAGTTCGGCAATTTGTTCGTTTGTTCCGCTATTAGAAAGCGCATATTGTCGCATTTGTACAAATATTCTCATTACTTGGATGTTTATATTAATTGCTCTGTCTGAGTTCAAAACGCTTGATAACATCAATATTCCATGTTCAGTAAAGGCGTGAGGCTTGTATTTTCTGGTATCTTTGCTAAAGGTCACAATTTGTGACCTTAGATTTTTCCACTCCTTCTCGGTTAATTGAAACATGAAATCGGATGGAAAACGTCCAATATTACGTTTAACAGCCTGATTCATGACTTTTATTTCAACTCCATATAATCTTGCCAAATCACTGTCAAGCATGACTTTTTGTCCGCGAATTTCATATATCATGTTTTGAATTGGTAATAATTTATCTGCCATTGAATTTCACCCAAAAATTTATTAGAGGCACCGTGCATCGCTTCTCTACTATTATAACGATTGGATTTTATAAAAAATTGCAAAAAATTTCAGATTTTTTTACTTATCGCTTTCAGTGGTTGATCAGGGGTCAGAGCCAACATCGTAAACTTAAGGATTTTTAGCATCGAATTATACGAATTAACACGAATATTTCGATAAAATTTAGGTCTTTATCCGTGAAAT